>CALMSM010000154.1 GCA_937872425.1 uncultured Candidatus Saccharibacteria bacterium | reverse complement strand
CAAGCAGGCGGTGAGCAGCAGGCAGTGGGATTCGTCTGCGGGCTTGCTCGATGATGAGCTTGAGCGCAACACAGCCACCATCATGGGTGAGTGCATTGACAAGCTGGAAGCGGTGGATAGGGCGCTGGTGATGTACGGTCAGTGCGCAGTTAAATCATCGTGGGTGGAAGAGATGCAACCAGAGCGTGCGCAGTTTCGTTACGAGTCTGCGCTGCTCCAGTTGGCTATGCTTGCGAGGTCTGAAGGGGTTGACGTTTAGCCTTCCTTTGGTTGGACTTGAGAATGTGAGAGACGGCCTTCAGCACCCGCACTGGAGCGCCGTCTGTCTCATAGCGGACGATGGTTCTGCGGGTTAGGCCCAGCTCGCAGGCCAGTTGCTCCTGAGTCCAGCCAAGCATGCCTTTGCGAACTTCCTTGAGTGTGAGTGGTGTCTTCATTCGGATTCCTTTTGCTGGTTTTTGTATGCTCCGCTGTAACGCAGGCATTGGGTTGCAGTCTGTCGGTGCAGGGCGAGCACGGGCTCAATCGACCCTGCTTTATCCCGCTGATAGCCTCCTGCTAGGTTCCACACAATGGGAGTGCCTTGTACTACGCATCCGCTAAACACATTGGCATCACGCTGCTTCATTTGCTCAGTCGTCAGCAGGCCGCCAAGCGGGTCATTCACATGGATGTCGGCACCAGCTTGGTAAAGCACCAAGTCGTATTGGTTGCGGCTTGGAAGGTTGCGAAGCAGCAGGGATGCGTCTAGCGCCTCTTCTGCGGTGTCATAAGAGCTGCAGGCTGTGATGTGGTCGATGTAATCAAGCCCCAGCTTTTTGATGATGTCTTGGGTGCCGTTGCCGTAGTGCTGATCCATGTCCAAAATCAGGATGTGCTTTGCCAGTCCAAGGCGATACACCTCGACTGCTGTGGCGATGAGCCCATTGAACGTGCAGTACCCGCCGCCAAACACATGGCCTGCATGATGGAACCCGCTTGTTGGAGAGATGGCCGCCTTGAGGTCGCTATCTATACGCTCGGTTAGCACATGCTTGGCCGCTGCAAGCAGGCTGCCGGTGGTGTAGCGCAGGGAGTTGGCAATCTCCAAGTTGTGGTTGCCAAAGCCGTTCTCGATGCGGCCAGACAGCACGCCTTTGACGTAGGATGGGTCATGTGCCCCGCATAGAACTTCGTCGCTTGCTGGCTCAAAGTCTTGGATTTGAATGTGGTCGGCTATCTCGGGGCGAGACAGCCAATCGGCCACAACCTTGGCTGGCTTTCCTGCGCTGGGGCTGAAGCTGTTGGCTGCGTCAGAGCTTTGCTCGGGTCGGTAGAACACGGAAACTTTAGTCATGGTCGGCCTTATGGGTGGGTTTTGTAGGATGCTATCGCAAGCAGCGCGGCGGCTGCTATGCAAAGCGTTTGGTGTGGGTTGTGGTCGTTGAGGCCGCCCAAGAGCAGTGCGATGCTGATGGTGGCGAGGATGTCAGCCACTGGTGACGGCATCGTATATTTCTTTCCCGAGTTGTTCTAAGCCCCACTGGGTACAGGTAATTTCGTACACAGTGCGCCATGCTTCTGGGTCTTTGGCTCCTTTGTACTGCGATTCCAGTTTGATGTGGAACTGGCCTTTGGCTGCGGTTATGGGGGTGACGGTAACTCGCTTGGAGTACGCGCCGTTGTCGATGATGGTTTGTGTCATGTTTGCTCCAGAAGGTTGTGTGCGTCTTGTAAATGCTCCAGTGCGCCGGGCACGTCTATCCAGCGGTTTTGCACATGTTTGAATGCGCTGTTGGCTATGCGGCACTCCAGTGCAGACACAAGAGCGGATGCGGCTTCGGTGCTGAAGTTGTGCTCCTGTATCTGGCGGATGGCGGTGATGGCTATCTGCACTTGTAGCGGTAGTGGCTCTTGCTCTGCGCCATAGAACTGCGATAGCTCAAGGTCGGACACGGGGATGTCGTTGGATTTCATCGCGCCTCCTTGTAGAAGGAAGAGGTTGGCCCGTAGCGATCCACAATTTCAGGGAATGCTTCGCCAAGCTTCGCGCTGTTCACGCTATCGGCGTACTGCCAAGCCGCAGCCAAGCGGTTCACAAATGAGCCGCCAAACCCCATCGCTGCAACCAGCGTGTTGTGTTGTTCTTGATTGGTTAAGTTTTGCCAGCGCATGATTGACCTCCAAAAAATAGGGCCGTAGCCCCATGGTTTAAGCGACGACTGCAAGCAGTAAGTCCCGAGCCCGAGACTTCAGCACGTTGCCCTGACCGAACCATGCAGACGACAAGCGGCTGTCGGGGCTGCGGCCAGAGATGTGGTCGACGTGCTGGGTGCAGGCATTGAGCAGGGCCCAAGCAGAGCCACGAGCCTCTGGCAGACCAGAGCCAAGCGCCTCGCCTTTGAACAGATTGAGAATCTGCTGGAACGTCTTGGTTTCCTCTGCAGGAACAGGGGTGACGGTGCGGCGGCCATCTTTCTCAGTCTTCACCGACACGGTATCGGGCAAGAGCTTTTTCAAAAACTCAATTGCGAAGGCTTCGTTGACCTCACGCTTTGCCAGCTTGCGGGCATCGAGCAGGAACTTGTCGAAGCCGTTGAAGGCGATCCCCAAGTCCAAGCGGGTGGCGTTGGCATCAAACTCCGCAGAGTGCGGAACCTTGATGACTTCGCCAGCCTCTTCGCTGGCATAGCCCAACGTATTGGAGCAAACAACCCTTACGGACGTGAAGCGGGCAGTCGTAGCCAATGTGCCGTCATAGCTGGTTGCCAGCAGCACATAGGGCTTGACCACATCCTGCCCCAGCACAGTGGCTCCATCGCCTACCTTCGCCAGTGCCCAGATGCGCTTGCCACCGGACAGCGCCCCAGCCGTCTCAAGCTGGAAGTGGTTGCTCTCGGCCAGCTTGGCAAAGAAGTCCAGCACCTGAGTGGGCTGAACGATTTTGTACTTGTTGCCAACTACGCCCAAAGGGGCTGCATTGTCGGAGCGGTACAGCACCTCACGGTCGGCGTACAGGTGGTTGGTGGTGACTTTGATGTCGTTGCCTTCGCCGTCCTTGGCTACGACTACCAGCATTTCGTCTGGTAGGTCTGCGATAGCCTCTTTAAGTTGTTTGATATTCATGGAGCCCTAGGTAGGATTCGAACCCACTGTCTGACGCTTACAAGGCGTCTGCATATAGCCAC
>CALMSM010000153.1 GCA_937872425.1 uncultured Candidatus Saccharibacteria bacterium | reverse complement strand
TGTTTTGGCTAGCCGGAGTCGCAGGGTCAATGTTACTAAAATCCAGCGTTAGAAGACGAGCCCGAGTAAATAACTCGTTGAGCGGTTCACGCATGGATAAGTTGGTCACGTTGATCCCTGGGGTACATTAGTAGTGACCCCATGGTAACAGATGGGACGTATGACAACGCAAAGTCATTGTACCGACCGGGTGCGACAACACCATCTTCTACCCTGAAGTTTTGTTCGAGTATGCCAAATGGCAGCCTGCCCTGGTCTGCTCGTTGTGTTGCACCAAACATTGGGCCATAGAGAATGACGTCGCTTGCTGCAAATCGTCTGCCGTTCTGGAGCGCTGCGTGCAGGACGCCAGGCATGTTCATATTACATTCGCCATACACAATATGAATAGGCGGTTCTCCTTGAGTAATTGCCTCATGTGAAACATCAGCCAACCGACAAATCAATGCTCCGGACGCAAGTCGGTACAGCCCCTGCCCCCGAAATTCTGGGCGTGTGCTTGCTTCTGTAACTTCTGCCATAACAAGCGTTCCCAGCCCGCCAATAGACAAACGAGCAATCTCTGCCATGGCAGTCGAGACGATTTGTCCCTCGGCGTTCTGGACGTAGACGATGTGATTGTCTGGGTTTTCGAGTAGCTCACGGACGTCGCTTTCGTTGTACCCAAACGGTAGGTACAAATCGCAGAATTCATCAACGAGCGAAAGACGTTGCTCGTCAGTGCTCGTCGAGCTTATTTCTCCAATATGGAGTTGGTTTTGTAGCCTTCGCCTCATGGCTTCTTGCCGTTCGCGTAGTACGTTTCTCCAGAGGAGCTGTGGGCCAACTGGGCTGGAATCGAGTTCAAGCTCTGGGTCAATGAGACCTCGTCTTGTATCAAGGTTGTGCCCGGTATAGGCGATGATATGATCGCCACGACTCTGCCCTTGTATAGGGATGCTGAGTGGCATGGCTGCCTCTACCTGGACGCCTGCTTCTTCGAGCATCGGGAGCATCTCTGGTAGTGCGACTGCCCTGATACTGAGCCGACTTGCGCCCCTCGCTTCTAAATCGTTGCCTGCCTGTCTGTATGCTTCTGCAAAGGCCTCGACTTCTGCAGGACCGGTAACTACGGTTTGGTCAAAAAACCCGCGGATACGATTGTGGGTGCCACTCTGTGGCGGCCAGCAGGCTCCTACAGAGCTAGTGCTGCTTAGTTCTGGTGCGGTCATGATATCTCCTTGAATCATTTCTAGTGGTGTTATCCGCCTGTATGCGGTGTATCTACCCTATAGCAGTGGCTTTCTATCTGAAAAAGTTTCACAAAGCTGTTAAATATAAGTACAATTTGTTAAAATTTAGTACATGATAACGATTACGAAGCGTGTAGAAACTCTTGTGGCCAAGTGGCCATTAATCAAGCAAGGGCTTGATTTGGATCTAATAAACTTATCATCATTGGCGCGGCATTTGCGTCCCCAACTTGAGGTCGAGATTGGTGAGCGTATATCGGAAGCAGCGGTGTTGATGGCGCTCAGGCGATACCAGGCAAAGAGCATGCCAACGGCGTCTGCTCGCCCTCAGGATTTTTTGGGAGATATGAGCTTGCGCGGTGGCTTGACTGACCTGACCTACGCTAACTCCCCTACACTGAACAAACGAGTCTCTAAATTGTCGGAGCATATAAACCCCCAACAGTATCTGACTGTTAGCCGCGGTCTGCTGCAGACATCAGTGATTGTGCACGAGGATGTGCATGGCGAGGTTGAAAATCAACTTGCTGCGGAGCATTTGGAGACAAAGGTTACCGGCTTGACAGCTATTACACTGCACCTCAAACCAGGCCATGACAAAGTGGCTGGTATTTTGGCATACCCACTCAACCTGTTCGCATGGCGTGGGATTACGGTGATTGAGCTGGTGTCGACCTTTGATGAGCTCAACATTGTTTTGTACGATACGGATGTAGAAGAAGCATTCCGCACCCTCAAGCACGCCATAGGGTAGAATAGAAGTACTAACTATTTGGAGGGTAAATCATGGGTTTATTATGGGATGGGTATCAGCAATATCAGATACAGAAGCAAATTTCACGGAATGGCACCGCAGAAGAACGTATCGCGTCGCTCGAAGAAGAGCTTGATAATGCCTATGATGCCATGCAGACGCTCTATGAACGGCTAGAATCACTCGAGCAATCTCTCTCCACATCATACAACCAGGGTGACGTTGACGGTGTCTAGTATATTTTCCCAGATTATGAGTGGTGATATCCCTTGCCACAAGGTCTATGAAGATGAATACGCGTTTGCATTTATGGATATTCACCCCATTCAGCCAGGCCATGTACTGGTTGTGTCACGGCGTGAGGTAACAAACTTCTATGAGTTAGACGATGAGGAATATGATGGGCTCATGCGAGCGGTCCGTACGGTAGCACGGCGGTTGCGGCGCGAATTTCCTGCCAAGAAACGGGTTGGCGTGATTATTGAGGGTCTAGAGGTGGACCATGTTCATGTGAAGCTTCTTCCGATTGACACAGGAGAAGAGCTCCGACACGCACCTGATATGAGCCTCGAGCCTGACCACGAAGCATTGGCTGAGCTAGCGAAAAAGCTATATCTGGCGTAGACTGAGCATATGTCAAATATACTTGTCGCATTTTTACTCGGAGTCGGAGTCGCAACCTGGGTGTACAGCAAACTTATGCGCAGCACAGGTGGTAATACGCAAAATGCCCTAATTGCTTCTGGTGCGGTTGGCGGTGTTGCTTTTATCATCATGCTTATCGTCATGAGCATCATTACCTAGCCATTTGATACTAGCGAAAGTTTCATTTTATCTGGTAAACCGCTACAATAGCACCATATGGATGAGGTGGGACTTGGTAAGGTTTTGCAGCGCGCGCGTCAGCACGCTGGTTTGACACAGCAGGAGTTGTGTCAGCAGTCAGGCCTTAGTTACAGCACACTAGCCAAAATAGAGCGCGGTGCTATCAAATCCCCCAGCATATTTACCATTCAGAGCATCGCAGAAGCTCTAGGAACCTCACTAAACGAACTTTTGGGGGATTTGGCGCCAGTTGGCCGTGGAGCTGGTGGGACGGCTAAGAAACAGTCAAAAAGTGGCGTACGATTCGTCTATTTTGACATTAACGGCTGCATGGTACGGTTTTTCCATCGAGCATTCACCAAATTGGCCGAAGATACAGGAGTGGCGCCAGATAAAATTGAGACGACATTTTGGCACTACAATGATGCTGTGTGCCGGGGCGAAATGCCACTTGCAGAATTTAACACAGCGCTTGCTGCGCGACTAGGTATAGGCGAGGTTGACTGGCAAGAGTATTACCTTGGCGCCGTTGATCCCATAGATGAGATTCGAGAGCTCGCCAGCTGGGCTAGTCAGCATTTCCGCATTGGGCTACTCAGCAACATTATGCCTGGGTTTATTGATGCAATGCTGGCCCGAGATCTTCTGCCAAAGCTTAATTATGAAGTTATCATTGACTCTTCACAGGTGGGTGCAATCAAACCGGAAGCCGAGATTTATAGCATTGCTACCCAGCGTGCTAGCGTGGATTCGTCGGAAATCCTTTTGGTGGACGATAGTCGTACAAACTTGATGGCTGCTGAACGTGCCGGCTGGAAAGTACTATGGTTTGACGACTATCGCCCCGACGAGTCTGTAGCTCGCATTCGTCAGGCACTTGAGCTTTAGCTGCTAAAGTCCAGAATATGCTCACTTACAGCATTATTTCGAGCCATAGTGTCTTCGATGTCAAGCACAATGCGGTTGGGGTGGCTCGCCCATACCTCCTGTACTCGATCATCTAGCCGGATGGCTTCTTCGGCTTCTTCGAAGCGGTTGGGATTTGTGTCTTTTTTGTAGCCTCTGCTTTGTTTGGCGGAGGTAACGAGGTGGATAACGAGCCCATATCGTCCGACAATATCTTGAGCCGGGAGGTTGATTAGCTGGCCGAGCTCGTCAAGACCGTCTCTAAGATAGGACGCTCCATCAGCCAGTCCCCGGTCGTAGACGATTGCTGGTCTGTACTCGCAATCTGCGCGCTCGTCCAGGATCTGTTCGAGTGCAAGCTGTGTTGATCCTATGGCCAGCTGTAGTCCGCGTTGCCAACGGTATGACCAAGGGTGTTCTTCGGTAGGTGCTGGGAACCCACCGCTTAGTAGCATCGTGGCTACCTCTGGGCCGGTGGCAATTTCTGGGTGGTATGTTTCAAGATGGCGGATAGCTGTGGACTTACCGCCTGACGGGCCACCAGTGAGTACTATTTTCTCCATCGTTGCGCCTCCATTTCTAGGGCTGTTAGGGCAAAATCCATGGGCTGTTGATAGGTGGAGTCTTCTAGTGCATTGTGGGTGAACTCTCCTTCGGGCAGGATGATTTCAGGCAGCCGGCCCTTGCTGGTGAGCCGCCAGTCCCACTCGCCCGTGATTCCTAGGGACCGCGACTTTATATCGTAGGGCGCGGCGCCGAAGGGATTTGGTATGTCTGCCTTCATGCTGTATTGCTGGATGAACCCATGGTCGTACCCTGCATTGAACGCACTTAGCACAGCAGGTTTTTTGTAGACATCGGAGAGCATGAGTATCCACTCGGCAAACTCTTTGATTGCATCTGTTGGCGCAATGCCTTCGCGTACCAAGCGCTCTCTTTTCAGGCCATGTTCTTCGCAGAAGCGTCGTTGGCCCTCGTCCCAAACGGTGTCGAGTGGCGCCATTTCTATATAGAAAGTTTCCCCTTCTGGCGCGATGGCGCCTAGGCTGAGCATGGATCCATGCCCTGCCCAGCCATCTCCTTCTACGTCGCCGTTAATGAAAAGTTGTGGTGCGTCGTGGTGAATCTCCTTGCCAACCCCGACTAATCGATTGTGTTCTTGTCTAGCGGTTGATAGCGTGCTCATACGGTCTCCTCCCAGCATGCTTCTGGAGCCGATGACACTCTTCGGCGTCTCCGTTCGGATTCGTCACGTATTGAGTTATAAAAAAACGGACTGGTCGTCCAGTCCGTTGATAACTCGTTGCTATTGGTGAGCGTTTGCTCGTTGCGAGATATGGGTATTTCCATATGTCCTCCCTTATGTATTGGTTGTCATAAGGGGTGTCCCAAAATTTGGAACCTTTATTATATTAACACTACAAGCCCTAAAAGTCAATGATTCAGTCGTATGATACAAGGGCCTCGATTGTTTTCTTGCGATGATTGTTTCATAATGATTGTTAATGGAAACGTGAGAGGAGTCGGCATGTCAGCACCATTATCAGAGGTGGGTGGAGAAACGCATCTGTTTGATGTGTTTCGCGATGGGTACGAAGCCTTTCAGGCTCGAGATCAATTTGTGGCGGAACTTCATGACGCTGAAAATGACCTTTTGGATTTGATTCGTGCGGGCGCTGTAGATGACCTGGACGCTGCCAGTGATACTGTTTTACCGGGCCACGAAGCTATAGCCCAATCAGGATTATTTTTGGCGGTTAGCAAAATCAAGCTCGAACGTATTGACGAGACGTTTGCTGAAGAAAAAGCCGCACTCCATGAGGGCTATTTTGGCAAAGAGGTTTATATCGAGCCGGTCGACCCCAAAACGCGTCCGATTACCCGGTACTATTATTCGGGTGGACTTGCTGGGAGCCGTAGGTATGAGCCGGCTGACGTTTTCCGCCAGCGTGCACATGGGATGATATCGGGTTTTGACCGTAGACGAGGGGCCTTATGGGTAACTAGCAAGATAGGTACAGGACGTGTAGGACGGTTCTTCGGTGACCCGTATAAGTGGAGCGTCAATATGATTAATCATGAGACCGGCGAGCCACTCGTAACAATCGATTTTGTCAAAGAGAACATTGCACAATAATACAAAACATGCTATAATATAAGATAGTATGAATATGCGTGACCCTGAAGTGCACCTGGAGTCTGGACTCGTCGTCTGCAGAGGTGCTGTGGACGACTATCTTGTTGAGCAGTTAGACGCTGAGGCTGCCGCAATGATTGAATTGTGTGTAGAACCAAGAGACTCGTCGAGCAAGCGGAGCGATGGCATTGTGTTATCAGCTGATTTTAGCGTAGTTTCATTGGTGGATTTCCCTGCAACACAGAGTATCTGCGAGCAGCTGGTTGAAGATGACACCCCAGAAGGGACAATAACGGTTAACGAGCAAGCACCGTATGCGTTTCAGAGATTTCATGGGGATATGAAGTTGTTTCCCGTTGCTGTTGTACATGTTTCAGGTGACGGAGCCCTTGATTATAGTCTTGATCCGGCAGTTTCTGTTGAGGAAACCGAAGGAATAGAGGTCATTGATACCGACTTAGATATTGTCAATTTCAAGACGATTAGCGTGCTCCCTGGGGATGTAGTTATTCAGATGCACCCATGGAAGACTCATCGTGGACGGAACCTTGGTGACTCCACACGCAGAGCACTTGCCATACACAGGTAGCTAGTGCCTTCACCTGAGTCGTATCCAGCGTTTCATTCCGTGAATTATGACTGATTACTCACACGTGAACAATATTTACTTCGAGAAACGGCTGAGTTCTGCTTGCTGTTTGGCGAGCACTTCCCTAGCCTGCTCTAGTTGCTCACGAGTTTCGTGTACGAGTTCTTTCGGCGCGTTACTGATGTATGATTTGTTGCTGAGTCTACCCTCCAATTGGCTGATGGATTTCTCCGTTTGTTCTACCTGGTTACGGAGTTTGTCTGCAAACTCATGAATAGTTGCTTGGTCGAGGTCAAGCCAGCATTCTAGTGAAGTAGTCGTGAGCTGGAGCCCCTGCCCGTCTTTGACTGATGTCACAGCACCAAGCCGAGCAAGTCTGGTGAGCAACTCTGCGTTATCGGCAAGTGTGGGTTCACCTCTGTGATACAACGTTGGTTTCTGGATATTAAGGGTTGTTGTTATGAACCGGATTTCACCGACGAGGCTGCGTATTTCTTCGAACTTTTCCGCTTTGGTTTTGTCGAGCTTGGTTGCTGTTGGCCACGGGCTTTGTGCGAGTAGGCTGTCGTCTTCCCACTTGAGCGTCTGCCAGATGGTTTCGGTGACAAACGGAGCAAACGGATGCATGACTTTGAGAATGGACTCTAGCCCATACGCAAGTACGCTAGGTGTCATTGCTGCCTTGCTTGCTTCGATGTACCAGTCGGCAAACTCATCCCAGACGAAGTGGTATAGGCTGTCATAGGCTTCGCTAAAGCGGAATGCTTCAATATCAGCTGTTACCTTCTCTGTTATGTGATTGAGTTTGCTCAGTATCCAGTGGTCGGCGTCTGTTTGTGGGTCGGGCTTGTTTTTGCCATGATAATCATCACCAATGACAGATTCAACATAGCGAGCAATGTTCCAGAGTTTGTTACAGAAATTTCGGTTTGCTTCTATCTTGCTCCAGCTCCAATTCTGATCGTTCCCTGGGGCCACAGACATGATGAGCGCCATGCGCAAGGCATCAGTGCCGTATTTTGGTATGACTGTCAGTGGGTCGATGATGGACTCCGGTCGGCTCTTGCTCATTTTTTTGCCGTCCTCTGCCCTAACCATACCGTGTAGATAAACTGTTTTGAACGGAATTTGACCAGTGACATAGGTAGTGGACAGAATCATGCGAGCAACCCAAAAGAACAAGATATCCCAGCCCGTCTCCATGACGGTAGTGGGGTGGTAGGCCTGGAAGTCCGGGCTTTGCTTGAGTAAGTCATCTAGTGTTAGGTCGAAGTCGGTTGTGAGCGAAGGGTCTACCAAGGTGCTCCATGTCCAGAGTGCTGAGCTAAACCAGGTGTCTAACGTATCTGGGTCTTGCTCCCAATCGTGGAAACCTTCGCTGTCGTCTAGGGGTGGCTGAGCACCAGTGTAGATTTCCTGCTTGCCATCAGTATCAGTGCGATACCATACAGGAATGCGGTGGCCCCACCAGATTTGCCGGCTAATACACCAGTCGCGTAAGTTGTCTATCCAGTGGAAGTACACTTTTTCAAAACGGTTTGGCAGTATGTCGATGTCGCCACTGCGGACAACGTCTTGCATAACGGCTTTGAGACTTTGTTTCTTCCCTTTCCACTCCACTGCCGGTTTGTTGACATCGACGAACCACTGCAGCTTGATTTGCGGCTCGATAATTCCCTTACCGCGTTCGTTGACCGCGATACTGTGCACGTAGTTCTCATCAACGCCGACAACTAGTCTCTTCTTCTTGAGCTTCTCGACGATTTTTGGTCGTGCATCAGCGATGTGCATGCCAGCAAACTCTTCTGCTATTGGGAGTAAGTTCCCATGAAAATCAATAACCTGCTCTTTGTCGAGATTATGACGCTCGGCTATCTCAAAGTCTGTGTGGTCATGCCAAGGGGTTATCGTCATAACACCCGTACCGAATGCTGGATCAACTGCTTTGTCTTTGATAACGGTTGCGGTTACCTTGCCATTAATCCACTCTGCTTCAAATGTGTCGCCGTGCTTGTATTTGGCATACCGTTTGTCGTCCGGGTGCATAACCACATATTTGTCGCCAAACTTTGTCTCTGGGCGGGCTGTGCTTATCTGGAACGGACCGTATTGAAATGTATAGAACTTCGCCGTTTCTTCGATACGCTCGACCTCGTCGTCTGACACGGTAGTTTCGAGCTTCGGGTCCCAGTTGACTATTCGATGACCTCTGTAAATAAGGCCGTCCGAGTACATCTTTGCAAACGTTTCGTTGACGCAACGATTGAGCGCATCGTCTAGGGTATAACGAAGACGTGACCAATCTGCGCTGGCGCCCATGGCGCGCATTTGCCCAAGCATCGTGTCACGACTGTTAGCGACAAAGTCTTTGGTCTTGGTTAGGAATGCTTCTCTGCCTATTTCGTGTTTGTTGGTGCCTTCATCCGCAAGCTGCTTTTCGATAATTGCGTTAACAGGAAGTGCAGCGTGATCGGTACCGGGCAGCCAGAGTACATCTTTGCCCTTCTGCCTGGCGTGTCGTGCCATGATGTCCTGCAAGGTGATAAATAGTGAGTGGCCAAGGCTGAGTGTGCCAGTCTCGTTTGGTGGTGGCATGGCTATGCTAAAGCGTTCTTTGTGAGAGGTTGGGTCGGCTTTGAATGCCTCAGATTTCTCCCACAGCGCGTAGATGTCGGCTTCGTATTCTGATGGTTCATATATTTTTGGTAAATTCATGGCTCTCCCAAGGGGTTAGTAGTGATAATCAGGTGTGAAAGAAGTTATAGCCCCGTTGGGACGCTATATTGCACTGAACCGAATCTCACTACACGTTTCATGAGCTCAGTATACAACAGAGACAGCTCAGATGAAACCAGCTTTCACATGAAAGTGCGCGATAAACAAACCGATGTCACTATTATGAGTAAGCGCTCATGTTTATAGTGCCAACATGCTTTTGGCTACTGTCGTTGTGCTCGCTATAATGCCGATTATGTCTGTAATGCCACCAGAACGACCAGGCGAAGGGGACCCGCTGCCTCCAGGTTTCCCGTTACTCAATGATGCGGTGTACGAGAGTACGAATGACCCAATACTCAATGGATTTATGAGCATGTATCAGATGCTGCCAGAACGAAGGATGACACGCAGTATCGGCAGCGAGCTTGTCGTTGAAACTGTAGGGAATGGCCAGAATCCAAACTTTGCGATTGTTGCAGCATTGGGCGAGACGGTCATAGGTGTAGATAAAACGCCAGCACGGTCACCACAGACGTACACACCGTATGTGTATCTTCATGGTTCTTTTTATGTATCCGATGCGCATGCTCCTGGTGCGACGGAAGCAGTCACAAAGCTAGCTATGACGCAGGCGGTACTAACAGAAGCCAAAGGTGGGCGAAGACTCGAGGGGGGTTTGCTTATGGTGTATGCAAGGGGAGTGTTTTGTAAAGACGCTCTGATTGCTCACTCAAAAGCATATCCGGTTGATGCACTACGCGGTCCAGAGCTCCGCGAGAGAACACTCCGTGCTCCGCTTGGTGGTGATGTTGTAACGGTGACGGTTAACCAGCGTACAGAGACACTATTTGTGGAAAAAGCAGTGCAGTTTACAGGTGCGGTTCGCAATATCTATCAACGCGCAGGTGATACGACGGTTGCGCTTCTTGATTACGACTACCCAGAGTAGTGTTTGTATCATCTCAAAAAGCGTATACTGGTAGTGGTTATCATGAAACGAAAAGTTACAAAAATATACGTTGGTGTGGTGTTATTTGTTTTTCTGGCAGCCTATAGTCAGCTCACAAATAAGCCTGCTCCACAGGTACCGCAGCAACCAGCAGCGGGGGCCGGCAGTGCCGTAGTAAATTCGCCAGTGCCCAGCGCTTTACCGTCTACAGTTCGGCAGGCAAGTGACACGTTTCGGTCATCTACCAAGCAATCAAAGATTATGACTGAGTATCCAGCAGCAACGGAGTATCGGTACTACTTGCTGGGTGCCCCAAGTGATCCTCTATACGCAAGCAACTGGGCGCAATCAAAACTACAGACTAATCGAGCCTGGGACGTGTCGACTGGGTCGTCTGCTGTCACTGTGGCGGTAATTGATTCACCATTTGCGCTCAATCATCAGGACCTCACTAACAGATGGTATACCGATACAGGTGAACTGGGGCAGACCAGTTTGGGTGGTGTGTGTTGGACCGGAGTTGCAGCTGACAAGTCAACCAATAATTGCGATGATGATGGCAATGGTTATGTGGATGACTGGCGAGGTTATGATTTCTTTAACAACGACAACAACGCGCAAGCTGGGCTCACCAACCCAAATGGCGAGGGTACTGACCACGGTACCATGGTGGCGGGAGTAATCGCGGCCAGCGCCAACAATGGAGTGGGTGGGGCGGGGATGGATTGGAATGCTCGAATCATGCCGCTGCAGGTGTTTAGCGATGACGGCGAGGCTTATACCACTAGTGTTGTGACCGCAATTGAATATGCAGTAGATAACGGCGCATCAATCATCAACCTGAGTCTGGGCACGAATGCTTATGACGGCCCAATGCTGGCTGCTGTGCAGTATGCTCGGAGTCACGGCGTGCTGGTGGTTGCGGCCAGTGGTAACTGTGTCGGGAGTAGTGATAGCTTTTGTAGTGCGCTATCCGACCAAGGCCGTATGCTGTACCCCGCAAAATTCAGCGAAGTGCTAAGCGTTGGGGCGACATCACAGGCAGACACGCGAGCGTACTTCTCGAGCTATGGGCCAGAGCTTGATTTGGTCGCACCGGGTATCGATGTCGGCCCGATGCCAGTCTACACTGCAGGCAATACGATTTCGGCCTATGCGACGGCAAGCGGCACATCATTTGCTTCGCCGGTTACAGCGGGGACAGCTGCGTTGCTCAAAGCACAGTACAGTTCTCTGACCCCAGACCAGCTAGAGACGATACTAACCGAAAGTACTGAGAAACCAACAGCCATGGGCAGCAATTATCGTACGAACGAGCTTGGGTTCGGCCGGCTTAATGCCTATAGGGCGCTTCTGATGGCCAAGGCTTACGGTACGATATCGCAATTGGGTGCGGTTTCATTGTCCCCACATCAGCCTCCACAAGGTAGTTTGTGGCGTTCTTCCATTGGGGCCGTTGCAAGTGACGAGTGGTTATTGGTTGGATGTCGTGTTTCATCGGCGCAGATGTGCAGCGTTGCGGCTACATCAGGGACTACGAGCCAGCGGTTCACAACTGCGCTAAACGGCAAATCGGGTGAAATCCAGTTTGTCTATGTACTGGCAAGTAGTTTATCAAGTGGAAGCTGGAAACTATCAGTACATAGTAGCCAGTTGTCTCAACTTGTCTCTACGATTGTGCGCTAGTAGTGTTTCACATGCTAAGGCCGGGCTGTGGGTCGAGACTAAACGGATCAGCAGTTGGCTGACCAAGAACTGCTTGATAACAGGCAAGTGTTGCAACCATGGCGGCGTTATCGGTCATGAGTTTTTGGTCTTGGTAGGTGATGGTTATCGGCAGGCGTTCGGCGAGCTGCCGGCGGAGTTCTGGGCTGGCCGCAACGCCCCCACCAATGACAACAGAGGTAGGCTGGAACTCTTCGTAGGCTTGGATGGCTTTGTCTATGACTGTTTCTACGGCGATACGTTGAAAGCTCGCTGCGATATCAGCCTTCTGAGCCTCTGACAGCTCATCTGACAGCTTGTGACTGGGGAATGTGAAATCCTTACCGCAGGCTGCTTGCGCGGCTCTGAGTACGGCTGTTTTGGGTCCAGAGAAGCTAAAGTCATATGCGCCTGGCATCTTGGCCTTGGGAAACGCAAATGCATACGCGTCCCCGCTAAGCGCCAACTTACTTACACTTGGTCCGCCTGGGTAGGGAAGCCCGAGTATTTTGGCGACTTTGTCAAAAGCCTCGCCAATTGCGTCATCGTGGGTTTGGCCTAACAACCTGTAGTCGAAGTGGCCTTGCCATGTGACTAGCTGGCTATGTCCGCCACTGACAATGAGCCCAAGCATTGGCAGGGAAGGGATGTGCTCTGGCAACATGTAGCCTGAGAGATGTGGACCGGCTTGGGTTATGAAGTTGGCGTATATGTGTGCTTCAACATGATTGATGGCGTAGAGTGGTTTGTCTTTGGTGATGGCCAGTGTTCGTGCTGTCATTACCCCGACCAGCAGGCAGCCGCCAAGTCCGGCACCATACGTTACGCCAATCGCGTCTATGTCGTCCCATGTCATGTGGGCGTGTCCAAGCGACTGTTCAATAACAGGGATGATGGCTTCAATATGGCTGCGCGCCGCGATTTCTGGCACTACACCACCGTAAACAGTGTGCAAATCCATGCTACTGTTAGTCACTACGCTGTGTAGCGTCGCTCCAATCATTGGGTCGGTGAGCTCTACGACACTAGCGGAGGTTTCATCACAGCTGGTTTCTATTCCGAGTATTATCATCGTGACTACTGTATCACACCCCCGTTCAGCCCGATATTTGTACATGAAATAGAGGTCGACCTCTACCCAAACAAGAGGTATCATGTGAGTATGAATCCGAAAAAAGTTGTTCGAAAGATGGTCCCGACAGGAGGCGTGAAGCTGGCAGAAGAAAGCTATCGTCGCAGTCGACTCCTCGTGACCCAAGCACGCTATGGATTCCCGGCACGTGATCTACGTATCATTGCCGTGACGGGCACTAATGGCAAGACGACCACGGCTATGTTTATCAATGCCATGCTCAAGTCTGTAGGGTACAAAACAGCCATGCTTACCACGGCTATCTATGAGATGGATGGCGTGGCTAAGCCCAATCACAATCACCGTACGGTGCCTGTGACAAGCGAACTCTTTGCGTTTTTCAAAACAGCCAAGCAAAAGCAAGTAGACTACGTGATTATGGAGGCAACCAGCCAAGCGTTGCACCAACACAAACTCCGTGGCATCCCGATTGAGATTGCGGTTATGACTAATCTCACTCAAGATCATCTTGATTATCATGGCAACATGCATAACTATGCAGCGGCCAAAGCACGGTTATTTAATCAGTACATGAACCCAAGTTATTGTGTGCTTAACAGAGACGATGAGTGGTTTGAATATTTCAAAAAGCGCTGCGTTGGCGTGACGTCTACCTATGGGACAAAACGGGGAAGTGACGTAGCTGTATCAGACATTGTTGCGAAGTCAGAAGGTAGTGACTTTGTGCTCACAATCGATGGGTTGAAGTCGAAGGTGGCGATAAAGCTTCCGGGAGCATTCAATGTTGCCAACGCTGCTGCTGCAGCTGCAGTGGGGCAATGGCTGGGGCTGACGTCAGCCAAAATCGCAAAAGGATTGGGTGCGCTTGAATTTACTCCAGGGCGGATGGAGCTTATCAAGGCCGGCCAGCCTTTTTCGGTTGTCGTCGACTATGCTGTTACTCCAGATGCGCTGGCTAACGTTCTGCAGACACTCCGCGCGACTACCAAAGGCAAGTTGATGATTGTGTTTGGGGCCACGGGCGACCGTGATCGAACCAAGCGGCCCTTGATGGGCGAGGCCGTAGGTCGCGCTGCGGACAAGATATTCCTGACTGACGACGAAACGTACACTGAAGACGCGGCCAAAATCCGCGCAGATGTATACGTCGGCATTAAACAAGCCAAAGCGACAGCAAAAACAGAAGTGATTGATGACCGTAAGACGGCTATCAAATCAGCATTTGCCCAAGCAAGAAAGGGTGACACGGTGCTATTGACTGGTATTGGTCACCAAAACAGCCGAAATATGGGTGGTATCGAAGAGCCATGGGACGAACGTGCCGTTGCCAAAAAACTGCTCTCGAAATACTAAGCGAACCGACCTCGTTAACTGGAGAAACATACTTGCAAAAAAGTAAATAATTTGCTATAATATGTTATATGACTACGCCTCACACGTCGCCAGATACGCCTCACCTTACTCTCGTTCCTGAGCTGCAGCCTCCAATTGACCCAGTAGCTCAAGAAATGAGTGCGCTACACCAAGCTGGTGATGTACATGCCCAAGCGGATGCTGCGACCATTATGCAGTTTGCACGACTAGCAGGAGCTCCAGGAAGTACGTTGAATAACACACGTCCTGCGGTAACGGTGGCATTGCCGGCGCTCACAGAACTATATGACACGCTTGCCGTGACTGAGAGCGGCAGCATTGCCAACAAAGTTCCACTTCGTGATAATAGGCTGCAGGTTGGCTATCGTGGTGCACCAGAAGGATTTGGCGCCATGAATGTCTCGGTAGACGGCGCTTCGTTGCTCATTACGGCTGACAGTCCACGTGAACTCGAAGGTCCATTTGTAGATACAAGCTCGGGCAAAAAACGCGTGGGACGTGCGGTGATAGGCCCATTGGCGTCAATTGAGCTCAAGCCACTTCCGGATGGTCAGTGGCATGTAACGACAAAGGCAGAAGATAAAACTCGAGTTAGGATTGGTGACAACGAAAGAGTTGTTTTGGCACGGACTTTGGCTAAGCTGGCCGATGTTTCTTTGGGCAAACTCGGCAATAAATAGCTGCTTGACCAATTGGTTGGCAGTCAAGTATAGTGAGTGCTAGATTTGGCACTCACTTTTGTTAAGTGCTAATGCCAAAATCTCTTAACTAATGATGAAAAGGGGAAATCATGAGTGTACCAATTCAACCATTAACTGACTATGTGGTAGCCCAGACTGAGGCTGCCGAGACCAAAACTGCCAGTGGGCTGTATATCCCTGGGGGCGCACAGGAAAAGCCAAAAGTGGCCAAGGTTGTGGCCGTAGGCAAAAACGTACAGCAGATCAAGGTAGGCGATCGGATTATTTATAAGAGTTATGCCAACACCGACGTGAAGGTTGGCGCCGAAGACTACCTACTGGTCAAAGAAGAAGACATATTGGCAACAGTTAAATAGAGGGAGTTAGAACGATGGCGAAGAAAGTTTTTTATGATGATGATGCTCGCAGGGAGGAGCGGTCTCGGTGGGAGGAGGGCGGCCGGATCGCCGCGAGTCGGTTTCACGCTGCTGAGCAGCGGTTGAAGGAGGTCGAGCATGAACGCGACGGGCTGCTCGCTGCTCAGGCCGATTATCTTCGACAGATCGAGGGCTTGCAGGCGGCGGTCGAGCGCATGAACGGGCTGTTCGACGTGGGCCCCGAGGAGCCGCAGGACGGGATGGTCACGACCTGGGTCGCGGCCGTAGCGTCGATCGACACATGCCCGTACACCTGGGTTGACCCGACGGCACGGGAGAGCGAGCCCTTGTAATCGTTA
>CALMSM010000152.1 GCA_937872425.1 uncultured Candidatus Saccharibacteria bacterium | reverse complement strand
ATGGGATTAACCCAGGTAGAAATACAGAGTATACTAATTATCTTTTCAACTCTACAGATGTCTTTCTTGGGTACTCACTGTTTCCGCGGTGACTTCAATGAGTTCGGCTGGTTCCGCACCTAGTAATACAGATAACCCAGCAATAGCAATAGTAGTACTTGCCGCTAACAATGCAATGGGCAACTCAGTAAGTGCGTCTAATGGGTTTGGTATCATGCGAGATAGCACAGAACTTACAGCAATTCGTGTTGCCTCAAAGGCATTATTTTCAAATGCGGCAGTCAGCACCACTTACACATGGACTACTGCAAGAAACGCGCAGTCGTCATTAGTGATTTACAAAGATGTTGCAACGAACGCAGGCAACTTCCTGCCGTTTTTTAATGTTTAGGCGGGTAGGCGGCAAGCATATGTGCTTGTGTATGGCTAGGAACTTACCTATAATTGACACTAGTAATAAAAGCGAGGGAAATCATGTTTGATATAGGAATGGGTGAGCTGATCGTAATACTAATCATTTTGTTGCTCCTTTTTGGTTCAACAAAATTGCCAAAACTTGCTCGTAGCATTGGTGAGTCAGCTGGTGAGCTCAAAAAGGGCATCAACAATGGCATCAACGACAAAGACGACAAAAAGCCGGCGGCTAAAACCGACACAGACAAAAAAGCCTAGACTGCTCGGTCATCGAGGCTAAATAACTAAACGAAGCCAGGACTTATCATTTTGATGACAATAGGCTTCGTTTTTGTTTGGCTAGCCAATCTGGCTCGAGCTCTATACAATAGCAGCCAATGCTTACACAAGGTTTCGTCTCGTTTCTGATCATTGGCACGCTAGGCGTCGCTGGCATTTTGTTGTCCGAGTATCTTCGACTCAAGAAATATATCACCAACGAAACGGCACGCAAGAGTGTCCATATGCTTCATGCAGGAGCAATTACACTGTGGGCGTACTATCTCAAGACCTATACTCCTGTTGTCTTGGCCGAAATTGGCACGCTAGTATTGGTGCTGTTAGCCCACCGATTTAAACTGTTTACTGGCTTCAGTAAGGTTGGGCGCATCAGCTATGGGGACCTGCTCCTTCCTGTGAGTATTATCCTCGTCGCGCTACTTAACCCCACCTATAGCCAATTTGTGGTGATTATGGCGCACGCAGGCCTTGCCGATGCGCTTGCAGCGGTAGTAGGCAAGCACGTACGCTCGCCTAAGTACAAGCAATTTGGGCAGACCAAGACACTGGCTGGGTCAGCCACGTTTTTCGTTATATCCGTAGCCATCTTTTCGGTTTATCTCGCCGTTGGGCCTGGTCTGTACGCCTCGAGCGTATTCGCTATTGGGCTTGCGTCGGTGGTTGTGACACTTACAGAGGCTGCAGGACTGTATGGGGCGGACAACCTAACAATCCCTCTTGTTACGTATGCTGTGCTCGCCGTTGGTCTAATTAGCTGATTGTATCTTGTTTTTTGAACGGACCGTGCGCACGTAGTGCGTTCAAAATAACTACTACATCAACAACTTCTTGAAGCAACGCACCCTGCACGGCCTTGAACCGGCCGGTTGCAAAGATACCCATTAGCCCCAGGCTAATGAAGATGCCAATCAGGATACTCTGTTTTGCAATAAAGAACGTTCGCTTAGCCACTGCCACACTTGTACTAACTTTACTAACGTCGTCCAGCAGTATTACCACATCCGCTGATTCGCTCGCGGCAGTTGAGCCCCGAGCACCAAGGGCAATACCAATATCGGCAGATGTCAGCACTGGCGCATCATTTACCCCGTCACCCACAAAAGCAACCGGACGATTCTCTATCGCTTCGATGGCACGAATTTTATCGCCAGGCAAACAGTTTGCGATTACTGTCTTAATGCCCAGCCTTTTCCCGACCATTTTCGCTGTCGCTTCATTATCACCCGTGACCATCAGCGTGTTGCTGATGCCATGACTGAGTAGGCTTTTGAGCATTGCTTTTGCTTCAGGCCGGATTTCATCAACAAAAGAAATACTACCAGCAAGCACGCCGTCAACAGCCAAGTAGCTGGTTGTTTGTGCCAGAGATTTCTTGGGGATCTCTACGCCTTCGCTGCCTAAATAGTCTGCTCGGCCAATCAGTACAGTCTTATTCTGAACTTTGCCACTGAGCCCATGTCCGCTGTGTTCAGTAACAAGTTTGGCATTGGCTGGAACAACCTTAGACTTAGTTGCTGCAGTTACCACGGCCTTGGCTAGTATGTGCGATGAGTGCTGTTCGAGAGCAGACGCAAAGCTTAAAACTTGAGTGCGAGTAAATTTATTGTATGTTTTGACTTCGCCCACAACTGGTTTTCCTTGGGTCAGCGTACCTGTTTTATCAAATGCGATTGTCTGTGTTTGAGCCAGTTGCTCAAGCGAAGATCCAGTCTTGATGATAATGCCATGGCGAGCAGCACGACTCATTCCAGAAATAAGTGCTATAGGCGCACCGAGCAGTAGCGGGCAAGGCGTAGCAACCACGATAACCTCTAGAAACCTCACAGGATCATTCCCTGCAAACCACGCAGCCCCGGCCACAATAAACGCAGTGATTGTGAATGGGATGCTATAACGATCAGCCAATCGTACGAATGGTGCCTGGGAGTTTGTAGCAGATTTCACGAGCTTGATAATCTGCTGGTATTGGCTGTCTGCGGCATTATGTGTTGCGCGTATGGTGAGTGAGCCGTCTATATTTACCGTTCCACTCATTAGGCTATCTCCTACGCTCTTCTCTACAGGCAGACCCTCGCCGGTAAGGCTCGATTCATCTACCGAGGACACACCGACAACAATCTCACCATCAACTGGGACAACTTCGCCGGGCAAAACAATCACTTTATCGCCGACTACCACGCTATCAGCACGAACATCGACAGTTTTTTTGCCTCGTAACACATGGGCTTCTTGCGGTTTTTTGTCCAGTAGGGCAGTAAGCTCACGTTTTGCACGTCGCTCTGCATAATCTTCTAGCGCTTCTCCACCTGTCAACATCAGCACGATTACGATACCGGTCCAGTATTCTTTGAGCGCCACAGAAGACAAAATTGCCGTTGCCGCCAGAATGTCCACGCCATACTTACCATCACGGATATTTTGCACCATTCCCCACACAAGAGGCACGGCATTAAGCAAGGCGCTTGCCGCTAGCACAATCTTCGCAGCCATATCCTGGCCACCCAAATCAAGCCCGCCAGCGAGCACGACGCTCACAATGACAAACCCGAGCTGCCTATACTCACCAAAGAATTTCTTCATGTTTTTGAACATATGTTTCTCTACTCCCTTTTTGGTTCTAACGATATCTAGTTAATTATACCAGTATCTTGGTACAATACTTCTTATGGCAGTCCGTTTGTTGCTGAAGTGGTGGTATGGCCCTGGTTTGAAGTGGGTCTGGCAACGCATGTTGGTGGACAAACTCCACTATATCAGCGAAGTATTTTCAGTGACGGATATGGTTACGACGTTATTTGCACCGTTCCGTCAGACGTATGTTGGCAAGACAAATGGCGTGAGCGCACTTCAAGCCTTCACTGACCGCACTGTTTCGCGGGCCATCGGGTTCGTTGTACGAATGCTTTTGCTTCTCGTGGCGCTTATTACGGCCAGCGGTGTGTTTATCGTAGGTGTGCTGCTGTGTATTATTTGGCCGATTCTTCCACTTGCTCCGGCGCTTGCAATCGTGCTCGCAGCACTGAAGGTCGGCGCATGAACCAGTACTCACTTGACCTGTCCAGCCCGCGTTCACACAAAGCTCGCATAGCCCATGCTTTTGAGCCTACCTGGTTTCGTGCTTTCTTGCGAATCGCGGCTGTTGCTAGTTTTCTGCTATGGATACTTGGGGTGTTTGTTGCACACCAGCTTGCTGCACACATCTTTCTGGCGCTAACAGGCATTCTGGCTACGCCTTTGTTATGGTTTTACGGCGACCTAGATAATCTTTCAACAACCTCATCAAACACTCCCACCGTTGGTGAAGTTCTTGACAGACGCATTCTGGCGCGACTACACCAAGGTACTAGCCCCCAAGAACTCGCGACTATTTTGTCATCCCAGACCGGGGGCTTTTTCTTTGCAAGTAGGTTTGCCCTAAGCAAAGACTTGCTTGCTATGATTTCTGGGCAAGTCGGTACGATGGATGATGTTTGGCGTTCAGCGTATGAGCTCCAGAAAAAAGTTGGCGCCAAGGAAATCGATAGTGCAATACTCGTGGCAGCGCTGTGTCTGAGTATCCCAAATGTCAATACCATCTTAGGCTCGCTTGAGCTCGATAGTGATGATCTTGTCACTGGCGTACAGTGGTTCGAGCATGTGGAAGAAACAATTCGTATCCATACGAGTCGCAAAAATTACGGGGGCATTGGTCGTGACCTTAGCTTTGGCTGGGCGCCGACACTCAACAGGGCAGGCTATAACATTACCAGGGGTATCGAGTCTGGCGCATTCGTTAACCGCAGTGTTGCTGCACACGAAGAAGTGCTTGCCCAGCTTGACCATGTCTTATCACAGCCTGGCCGCAGCAACGCTGTACTTGTTGGCGAAGTTGGCGTCGGCAAGACCACTATCGTTCACAGCTTTGCTGCCAGATTGATTGATTCTAAAAGCCCCTCTTCAACCAATCTTATGTTCAATCAGGTTATCGCACTCGATGCTGCTCATTTAATCTCCATCGCCAAGGGCAGGGGCGAAATCGAACAGCTCTTGGCATTGCTCATGCACGAAGCCATTGCAGCCAAAAATATCATACTGTTCCTAGATGAGGCTCAACTATTCTTGCAAGACGGTACGGGTTCAGTCGACCTATCAAATATACTCCTGCCAGTTTTAGAGGGCGGCGCGCTCAAGCTCGTGCTTTCACTCACTGACCAAAACTGGCTACAGCTCAGCCAAACTAACCCTGGCCTTGCACAGCTTATGAACAGAGTTATTGTCAAGCCGCTTGAGGAAGACGACACTATGCAGGTCGTAGAAGATAGTGTGTTGCTCATGGAGACAAAACACAAGGTAGTGTATATGCGCCAAGCCATGCAAGAAGCATACAAACTTGCCAATAGATTCATCCACGAGCAAGCCATGCCAGGCAAGGCAATTCGTCTACTCGAAGCGGCCGCAGGATTTGCTGAACAGCAACACTTCATCACGGCGCGCTCAGTCCAGCAGGCAGTAGAGAAATCGTTTGATGTCAAAGTCCAGACTGCAGACACAACTGAAGAGCGCGACACACTACTCAACCTCGAGGCAAGGATTCATGAGCGTATGATTAACCAATCCCGCGCGGTAAAGCTGGTAAGTGATGCTCTACGTCGTGCTCGTGCCGGAGTGCGTAACGAAGGCAAGCCAATCGGCACCTTCCTTTTCCTTGGGCCAACAGGTGTCGGTAAGACGGAGTTGTCCAAGGCCTTGGCCGGAGTATACTTTGGCGGGGACGAACGTATGGTGCGTGTTGACCTCAACGAGTTCTCTCGTCCAGAAGACACACAGAGGTTGCTCGCTGTCGGTGCGACGGACCCGTACAGCCTATGCGCCCAAATATCGAAGCAGCCGTTTAGCGTCGTGCTCCTAGATGAAATAGAAAAGGCACATCCAAACGTGCTTAACCTGCTCCTGCAACTACTAGACGAAGGAACACTCCGCGATGCAGAAAACAAATCCATCAGCTTCCGTGATGCTGTCATCATTGCTACTTCCAACGCTGGTGCTGATAAAATCCGTGAACATGTTGCGGCTGGCCAACAACTTGAAGAATTTGAGAAGCAGTTCGTGGATGAGCTTATCGATGCTCAGATTTTCCGCCCAGAGTTTCTTAATCGCTTCGACGAGATTATTTTGTTCAGGCCGTTGACGCCAGAGGAACTTGTGCAGGTTGTTGACTTGCTCATAGCTGGCCTGAACAAACGTTTGGCAGGTCAAAAAGTCATAGTTTCCCTTACACATGAGGCCAAAATACTCCTAGCCAACACCGGCTATGACCCCCGGCTTGGTGCGCGTCCGCTCCGCCGTGTTGTCCAGCGCGTGATTGAAAACCTAGTTGCACAGCGTATGTTGCAAGGCAGCGTGGCATCTGGACAACAAATCCAATTCGACGCCCCCGAGATTCAGTCCACACTCGACACTGGCGCCTAACTACTGTTGCACCACTAACTCTTCGAACCCAGTCTGGTTATCAAGAGCCCGGCTAAACTCCATGTTATCACCCTCTCCAAGAATTACTTCAGCGGTGGGCCCAACGATAGACCCATCTTTCAGGTGTCCTCCAATGACTGATCCCTCGCCATCAGATATAGATATATGTATGTGAGCGCCCTGTTGTGAAAGGGTACCTACAAGCGAAACGATTTCATATTTGGCAGAAAAATTCCTGATATCTTGTTCTTCTGGGCTAGCTCCTGCCATTCGCACAGTGGCACTGCTTAGGCCACCGACACAGCTTAATATGAAGGCGGATTTCAAGTCGTGCTCCTTCACGAATCGCTCAATCTCAACTTTTAAATCTTTGCCGGGCAATATTCTAAAAGCGTATATCTTCATTACGAGTTAGTATAACAAAAGACCCGAAACGGGTCTTTGATAACCTTGTTTGGGGTGAGTGACGGGGATCGAACCCGCGACCTTCGGAACCACAACCCGACGCTCTAACCAACTGAGCTACACCCACCATGAACTCCACGATTTTACCACAAATTAACAGATACGCCTAGGTGTTTGCTTCAAGCTTTATTACTAGTTTTTTGATGGCCTGCGAGCGATGGCTAATCATGTCTTTTTCTGCCGGCGTCATTTCTGCAAAAGTTTTATTGTATCCATCAGGCATAAAGCACGTGTCAAACCCAAATCCATTAGCCCCCCTCGCCGACACGACATGGCCATGTATGTCTGCGCGTGCAATGACATGGTTGGCTCCATCATAACAGTCAACCACAACAGTGACGGTGGCTTCTTTGTTTTCACCACGAGCAATTTGGTGCAGAGCATCACTGCCAAGGGCTTGCTCGAAGTATTTTATAAATGGTCCAGGCAAACCGTTCAGTTCATCAAGGCTAGCCGAAACGTCCTCTACGATGACCGGCTGGCCGACAATATCATAGGCTTTTTGTGCTTTATCTTTGATGATTTCCTCTAGATTAAGGGTCTGAATCTCATCTAGGTCAATATCGGCCGATTGCAGATTGTAGCCGGCAGGGAACATGCGTTGCCACTCCTTGAGTTTACCCGCATTGCCCGTAACCAAGTAAATCCTTTTCATGACAGTATCATACGTGACGCCACTGATTGTGGCCAGTATCAGTTTCGATGTATGTAAGGGGCGGCCCTAGTGAATTTAGCAGATGTGACAAGCATGGCCATTGCAGCCGCAACACCATGACGATTGATAGTCGCCCAGGGGCTAGGCCGTCGTCTGTCGAGCACAAATGTCTTGCTTCCGGTTTCACGCATGACTGGTGAACGAATAACTGTCCACTCAAGGCCACTTTCTGCGAGCAATTCCATATGCTTCTCGCCGTCTTGAAGTACTTTGCCTGCAGCTAGCCCAAAAAGTGTCTTCGAAAAGTAATGAAGTAGGGAATGCCGGTCTCCGTCTGCATCGGCATCAGCGCCAGTGAGGGATATAATCCTGCTTACTCCATGTGCGTTCATTGCCGGAATGATATGTCTCATGCCGACAGACAGGATGTCCTTATTTTTTGTCCCCCAGCTCCCTAGCGTGCTGACAACTGCGTCAGAGCCTGCAACCGCTCCGCTTACCTCGCTCGCACTGTATATATCGCCCTGTATTACTTCGAGGTTTTTATGCTCGGTAAACTGCGTGCTCCCGTGAACGAAGGCTCTAACCATATGTCCCTGCTCTAGTAGAATCCCCACCACCAAGTTTCCAACACGTCCATTTGCTCCGAATACAGCAACTTTCATATGCTTTCATCATATCACGGTATTTATAATGCGAGGTGGAATCTCAGCTTTGCCACATGGGCTGAGTGCATGTGGCTCATTCTTGTCACATCAACATCTGCGAGAAGCTGCCAGCCTGCTGTTTCTGCGTCGTCTTTGGCATGCGCTGGGGGCGGTGAGTCATACTCTTCGGTTATATCAATGTGATACGATTTATTCTCTATCCATGCATGGTCGGTATTCCGAAGTGATAGAGCCGCAACCCCAGAGCCCAGCAGCCATACGCGGTTCCCATATGCTCTAACTTGAGTTTCTTCGAACACCTCGCGAACAGCGGCGTCCCAGCCATGCTCGTACTCCTCGTTCTCATTATTTTCATCCAGCAACTCACGGTAGCCACCTGGCACTGCCAGCTGCCCCGTATCAGACCGTTCGATTACGAGTATGTAATCACCGTGAGTAACATACCCATCGGCTGTGAGGCTGGGCCCATAGTGACGAAGCCGTCCTAGTCCACTTATCCCCGTTCTCCCGGCAGGGTTCAACGGACGCCCTGTGCCTGGGTCTTGCCGCAGAACAGTAGCGGTAGACAGCCGTAGTGCGCGCTGCCACTCCGCCACAGGGTCGATAGACGCTGGGTTGCGGACTTCCGACCTGACTCCGTCTGAAACATATTCGACAGGGGCGTAGTACGGAACTTGATGATTCCAATCACGCACAACAGGTAAAGGGACGTCGGGATACCCCATATGTGCTCGCAGCTCTTGAAATCCTGCAGTGTTCATAAACTAACTATACAATATTTATTGGAATTAGTCTTGTTCTAGCAGATAAGTTTAAATATCAGTGACGCAAATTCATTCAAGTTGGTACACCGTGGTGCAAGAAGTTGGAACCTTAGTGAGACTTGGAACTTAAATGTTGTGTTGCTTTTTGGAGACGATGAATGTGCCTGTGGCTAGTGTGAGGATGGTTAGTGTAGCTACAATGTAGAGTGTAAGGTTCTGGCCGGTGCTTGCTAGGCTAGCGGTGACTGTCGCAGCTGCTGCAGACTTCGTAAATGGGCTTTCGTAAGCGCCGCTATCGAAAGCAGATCCTTGAGGACGAGCAGCTAGACGTGCATCTGTGGTGAGGCCATTTATGTTTACACCTGCATCTACTGCTGGGGAGTTTTCCAGGAGTGGGATAGTTGGTACAAAGCCTCCGTTGTCGGAGAGAGTACCCAGAGTAGAGGCTAGATTACCTACATTGTTTTGGTCTGAGTCTTGAGTGAAGTAATCTTTGCAGGTGTTGTCGTCTGAGAGGTTGCCACCTTGGGATAACATATTTAAATTATGTGTACCATTTGGTGTAGGACCAACGTTATACACTTGGGAAACACATGAAGCGCCTATTATGTCGTTTGTTAAATTGAAATTAACATTTGATGTATCGTTAGACCCAAGCGCCATTCCTGCTGCAGCTATACCAAAGGCGCCAGAGGTAGACTGAATATTAGTTATGGTGATGTTTCGGGTATCAACGCTAATGTTG
>CALMSM010000151.1 GCA_937872425.1 uncultured Candidatus Saccharibacteria bacterium | reverse complement strand
GGCACGTTGGGCCAACTGTACGCAATCTTCGAGAGCAGCGCCGACGACTGGACGCAGGTCTTGGCCTACACCGGCTCCGGCTGGCACGGCCTTGCGACCACTGACCGAACGGGCGACCCTGGCAAGGCCCTGCTTGTCGATTCGGGCGTGTTCTCTGACTCACCCCGTATCTGGCTGAGCAGTCATTGTGTGGTGAGCAGCTTTGTACAACCGACCTGGACGACGCGACGGTGGACGTACAGCGACCGCACAGCGAACAGCGAAGTACAGTTCTTCACGCGTGACTCTGATACCCTGGCCGAACTAACGGGCAGGCTCTACACTTCATGGATTGACGGAGATTTGTTAAATGTCCCGAAATATTGGGCCGAGGTGGACGTGGTTGGGGCCAATCTCTCTGCTTCGGTTCGTTATCTGGCCGTCTACTATCGCTCCGAGGAAACGGCAGACTTCACCCTCCTGGCAAACGTCACGACTGAACCAGTGCAAACGGTTTCGATTGGAGTGAGCAGCCGCAAGCTCCAGCTACGCTTTGACTTCATCAGCACACAGTCGTATGACTCCCCGCAGATGCTTGGCTATGCCCTACGCTACACCGCACGCCCTGACGTACAAGAGCGGTTCCAATTCCAAGTCATGATAGCCGACCGCTTACGCCTGCACAACGGAGCGGTGGACACACGCACGGCACGGCAGCAGTGGGCGGCCCTGAAAGCGGCACGGCAGGCGCAAACCGCCGTTACCCTGCTCGATGAGCTTGGCGATTCGTACAGCGTTCATCTCGACCAGCTTGGACGCCAGCGGCAGGTGGGTGTACGGGTGAACGATACCACCTATGAAGTGGCCTGGATTGCTACGGTTGGGTGCAATGAAGCATGAAGCGGATAGGCAAGCCGTTCCCTATGTTGGGCAGCAAGCAGACTATTGGCTCCATCTCCGCCGACATAGCGCCCAAAGTTCCAAAGGGCGATCTGGGCCTTGCTCCAACGAAGTCCAAGCGGGCACGGCTCGAAGCGGCAGCGGGCACAGTACCGACCGGCACGCTACCGGAGCGCATCGTGGCGAACTGGCTGACGGGCAGGGCCATACCGCACCAGTCACAAAGCCCTATCCTGGGTGGAGCACTGCACATTGGCGGTTCCATCGTGGACTTTGTGCTTCCTACCATTGGCCTACCCCCCGGCATGGCCCTCCGGGTGCAGGGCGCTTACTGGCACAGTATCTTTTCCAGACAGGGCAAGGATGCCATGCAACGCGACCGCTTGATTGCTCAAGGCTATCAGACTGTGGACGCGTGGGAAGATGAAATCTACGAGGCTGTGCTTGGCGGGTATCTGGACGACTACATGATTGGCTTGGTTTACGGATAACCTTATGTCTACTCCTACTGAACTCTTTGACCTGGGCAACCTTGCTACGCTTGCTGGACTGAGCGCAGCCCTCTACGTTCTGCTCACCGCCCTACGCCCCCTCCTACCCACCATGCATATCAAGACGGCAGCCGTGGGCATTGGCGTGCTCTTGTCCCTGCTTGTTGGCTACCTGACGCAGCCGGTGAGTGGCGAGATGTTCCTGCTTGCTATCGTCAATGGCGTGCTGGCCGCTGTGACTGCAACTGGCGGCTCGAAGTGGGTGGAGGAATTGCTCATCACCCTGGCACCCGAACGTATGTTCAATGCGCAGGACGATGGGCACGATTGGTGGAGAGCATGGTAGGCACGACATGAATCCCACCCTGCAATCCATGTTGTCAGTGACGCTGGCCGTGCTGTTCTGGCTTGTCGTGCTCACGCTGTGGAAGACGAAGCGGTATGAGAAGAACACGATAGGCCCGGTCATTATGGCGTGGTGCTTGCACGTGGCAATCTTCTGGACGGTGAGCGCCACACGCAGGCTACTCTTTGGCTATGTTGGCCCATCGGTGCTGATGACCTATTGGAGCACCATTACCTACCTACAAGCTGGCTTGTCCATCCTGGGAATGCTCATTCTGTCTCGCAAGCACCATCCACTACCGTGAACACGACTCAACTTCTGCTTGCTACGCTTGTCTTGGTGCTCCTGGGCGGGGTTGTCAGTGTGCCCGGCTTGCTGGCCTATCGCTCCCTGTTGTTGCGTGCGCCCATGTCGTCGGACGACCAGATAAAGCAGCTACGACAGGAGGTGGACGACCTGACCCGTAGAGCAGAAGCACAACAGATGGGCATGGACTCCATGCGCGCCGAGGTACAACGCCTAACGTGGGCCAACGCTGAACTACGCAATGCCGTAGTGCGCTTGTCATCGCAGGTTGTGGCCCTGGGCGGCAAGCCAGTGATTGA
>CALMSM010000150.1 GCA_937872425.1 uncultured Candidatus Saccharibacteria bacterium | reverse complement strand
GTTTCCGCTTCTCCTACCGTGCCTGCCTGCCACTTGGTTGGTGGCTCCACATCGTAGTATGTCCAGCCGTTCATCGTGGTTCATCCTCCTGCCGCAAGGGAAATAGCGGTTCCTCTATCGGGGTCATGTCAACGTCAATCCATGCCGCACCGTTGACAATGACATGCTCCGCCCATCCCTGCGACGGGGATAAGGCGAGCTGATATTCATCGGCCACAACAACATGACAATGCAGGATTACCCTACCATTGCGGTATCCTGGCTTGCCTGCATACTCAGGGTTGTAAGCCCATTGTCTGACTTGCACTCTTTCGGTTGCGTTCATCGTGGTTCATCCTCCTGCCGCAATCAATCTGGCTTGCGCACTGCCAAGCACGCCGAGCAAATCCTGCTCCCGCCGCGTCTCGTACTCCTGCCAGCGCCGAAATCCTTCCGCTTCGGGCATGGCACCAATGCCGAGCATTTCCTGCTCAAGCTCAGCCCAGTGCTCACGCGCTGCCCGACAATGAGCTAACGCCTGATTTGTTTCTGTGACATCCTTCATTGCCCATCTAAGTATGTCGTTCATCTTCCATCTTCCTCCTGCCCGGTCTCGACCATCCATCGGCCAAGACCGGGCGCTTTCGTGAGTGCTCAGGTTATCAGTCGTTCAGTCCAGCCAACGCCAGCTTCACGTTCAACAGCGTATACGGCACGCCGTCAGGGGTCTTGTCCCCTTCAAACGACTGCATGAACAGCCGAGCAGCCCGCTCTGCATTGCCCTTGCTACGCTTCAGACAGTCCAGCGCAAAGCGGTATAGCCCTTCGTCGTTGGAAATCCATAGCGCAATGTTCCAAGCGTTGTAGTTGCGGTGTCCATTGTAAGCTTTCATCTTCGTTCTTCCTTGAGTGTAGACCGTACGAAATTGTACGCTCCCCACTGGCTACCAATTCTCCAGACTGGCAGCCAGGGCGGGAGTGTGCAATTACACGAACAAATCCAGGAATGCCTGCTCTTCCTTTGTCCACTTCACAGCAGGGTCAATCCGTTCGTAAGGCGAGCCGCACAACGCCAGCGCCGCATCTTGCAAGCGGAATGCACGGTTCAACGCCTGCTTGCTCACTGGCTTCGGAGCAGACAATGGCGGGATGTATGGCGTTGCCGCTCGATACAGCCCATTGTCATACAGCGCATTGTATCGATAATTCGCATCACGTTGCATTTGCTCCAACGCCTTGTCCATTTTGGTTTCCATCTTCCGTCTTCCTGTGATTGAGTGTCGGTCAACTTGCCCGACATCATCACTCTACCATACCCTGTATGCCAGTGATGTAGGGGTTACTCCAATTCAAGGAAAACTCGCAAACTCATCACCACATCCCACATCGACCAGCTTGACCGGCTTCCTCCACTGAGCGTACACTCAACACCATGACCGATGATAGACGTCTATCAGCACAGCCCGTCACCCGCACGGTTACAGCCTACTCCGATGAGTTCAAGTCCCAGGCGGTTGCGGCCCTGACTGCCGCCGGCTATCCACACACGTTCGGCTCCCTGGCCGATGTATCACGCCAGTTCAAGGTCTCGCCTACTTCCTTGATTACATGGGCGGCCCTGGCTGGACATAAGGCAGAAAGAGACCCTAACGCCGTAACTGAGCTTTTGGTCAGTATGGTAGTGTCTGAGCTAGTCTCGACGTTTGTCGCGCTCGATAGGAAAAGGGACACAGCTAGCTTTAGCAGCCTTTCTATCTATATGGGCATCCTATTCGATAAGCTATTCATGCTCACTGGCAATGTCCCTGAGATAAAGGTCGATTTAGTGCATAGGATAGCAGAAGCAATCACAGCACCCTGGGCTAGCGGTCAAATTGTAAGCGGTGATAGTGCGATTCTTACCGATAAGGATACGGGAATTAACGATAGTGATGGGCAGGATACGGATGCCGCCGAGGATGGAGAGTACGAGTAGACATAACTGAGGTAGTGTGTAGTTGGTCTCGGCGGAGGCTCGGTCGAGCCGGCATCGGCGGCCAGTGGGCGGGAGCCGGCAGGGTGGGGAGCGTAGGAGTAGTGATAGAGGGAAGGGGGGACACGCTGACAGCTACCACCCCCACCGTCACACCTATAGCAACAACCACACACCACACTAGTCCCGCTGAATTTTGGAGCACCAGCAAAAAGATTACACGTTATGTCAAGCAAGGTCTTGACAGGATATGTGTGGTATGCAAAGATAAGCGAGACATGTCCTCTGGCGAGTGCGTGTCCCAATCCGCACCCCGGCTAGGGCTCGAATCTTAGGCCGGGGTGTTATTTTGGGTCTTGACAGCGGGGGAGTAGTGTGCAAGAATGTGAGGGTGATGCCTGGGGGATAGCGGCTCCAGGTGGTTCATCTTCCTTCACTGTGGGTGAGCGCCTCGTCTATTTGTGGACGGGGCGCTTGCCGTTTTGAGGGGTTCCAGTGGGGTAGGGTGGGGTACAGGATGGGCGGATTGGGGTTCCAATTAGTGATGCGACGGGTCTTCCGTTATGTCAAGCTATGAAGGGTTATGAAGGGTTGAAGGGTTTTGCAACATTTAGAAATTATTCATTTCCTTTAGCAAATTTTCTAAGATATGAAAAAGTGTTCATACCCTTCATAACCCTTCATAGAATTGGGTTGAGCGGGGTGCATGAAGGGTTTTTGCCATGCGTTATGTCTAGCAAATAAAGTTGACTGAATTTCACAGAAGGTACTTGACAAATAAATCTGACTGTGCTAGACTGTTTTGCATGAGCGAAAAACTGTTAACCCCACTGGAAGTTGCCGGGATACTGGGCGTGAGTCATGCGACGGTACACGCCATGTTGAAGCGTGGTGAGATGACGTATCGGCGTTATGGGCCACGACTTTTCAAGATAGAGGAAAGTGAAGTGGAGCGGTTCATTGCCCAAAGCAAGAGGCACGGTACGAACGGGAACGGGCAAGAGGTTGAGGAGCTATTTGGACGATGAAGAAGTGGAACGCTGAGCTGAGTAGGCGGCTCGACTTGGCCGTGGCGACGGTAGAGGCCCTGGAGGACATTGAACCTAATCCTGGGCAGGAGAAGGCCGTGGTAAAGTGGAAGGAAATCAAGAGCAAGTTGGAAAGGACGATCTTCGATGACGACGATACAGGTAGCAAGTAAGCCGTTGTTTGCCGAGGGGCCGGTACTACCGTCCACCTTGAGGCAGCGGGCGTTGTACTATGCGGAACATGGGTGGTATGTCGTACCCATGCACATACCGATAGGGAATCAGTGCAGTTGTGGCAATCCGCAGTGTGATTCAGTGGGCAAGCACCCCCGCACGAATCACGGGTTCAACGATGCGACCACGGATGCAGAGACGATTGATAGGTGGTGGGCGACGTGGAAGGATGCGAACATAGGCATACATCCTGGGCCAAGTGGAATCGTGGTGCTCGACCTAGACAGTTACAAGACCAATTTTGCGGGTGAAGAATTGACGATGGCTGAGAAGACGACGGTCACGGCCATAACGGGCGGGGGGGGCGAACACTTGTTCTTCTCATCCGATGGGGTGCGGTACAGAAGCAAGAATGCCCTGGTGGATGGAGTAGACATAAAGGGTTGGGGCGGGTGCGTAGTGTTGCCACCGAGTATGCACAAGAGCGGGAATCGTTACACGTGGGAAGTAGGGTATGCGCCGTGGGAGCATGGGCTTGCTCCTATCCCGGCTGAGGTCTTGGCAATCCTGAATCGGGAGCGGGAAGTAACCTTCAAGGCAAACGGCAATGGACACAGCCTGGACATGGGCAGGGAGTTTGACCGGGCAAAGGAGGCGCTTGGGCGGTTGCGGGCAGAGCGGGCAGACAACTACGAGGATTGGCTCCGAGTGGGCATGGCCCTGACTGAGCTTGGGGATGCTGGTTTTGACCTATGGGACGAGTGGAGCAAGGGGAGCGCCAAGTACAAGGAAGGGGTAACGGAAGCGAAGTGGAAAACGTTCACGGCGGGGGATGGCATATCATTGGCAACCCTGCACCATTGGGCGCAACAGGACAACCCCATTGTGGTAAGCAAGAACGGGGCAAAGGCAGCGGAAGCGCCCAAGCCTGACAAGAAAGTATCCTTTACCCCGCGTGATGTGTTGGATTACTTTGGCAAGAACGAGATGGGCGATGCTGAGATGATGGCGGCGATGTACAAGGGGCGTGTTGTGTATGACCATGCGGAGAGTGCATGGCACGTGTGGAACAAGCACCACTGGTTGCGTGACGAGCAGGGGAACGTAGACGGCATACCCGGTCAAGTGCTGGCCGTGAACTACATGAACACGGCGCACGAGTTGGCGAAGACTGCTGAGAGCAATGAAGACAAAGAGCGGGTAAAGGACTTGTACAGACGTGCTTTTCTGCTCCGCACGCGGGCACGGCGAAACAACGTGCTTGATTGGGCAACGTCACAGCCTGACGTGTCAGTGGCAGGCAGGGAGTGGGACGCAAAACCCTGGTTGCTGGCCGTCCAGAATGGCGTGGTTGACTTGGAGCATGGCGCGTTTCGACCTGGGCAACCGGCTGACTACTTGCGTATCGTTGCGCCGGTGGAGTGGAAAGGATTGGACGCACCAGCCCCCCGGTGGGAGCAATTCTTGACTGAGGTCTTTGACGGGAACGAGGAATTGATTGCCTTCCTGCAACGGTTGTTCGGGTACAGCATTACCGGCTTCTCGACTGAGCACGTCTTGCCGATTCTGTGGGGCAAGGGCTTCAACGGGAAAGACACCCTGCTAAAGGCCCTGACCTACACGCTTGGCTCCGGCTACGCTGACACCGTGCCCGAAGATGTGTTCATCGACGTGGGCAAGAGCGGTGGGGCCAATGCGCAACCGCACATTTACCGGCTCCGTGGTTTGCGCTTGGCCTGGGCGAGTGAGACCGAGGAAGGGGCAAGGCTGAAAGCCGGGCAAGTGAAGATGATAAGCGGCGGCGGCATTCTGACGGCCCGCCCGTTGTATGGTGCGCCGGTGAGTTGGTTGGCTACCCATACCGTTTTTCTCATCACCAACCATCGTCCGCACGTTCCCGACGACTACGCTATGTGGAAGCGCCTTTCGCTCATTGAATTTACCATGTCATTCGTGGACGAACCGAAGGAAGCCAACGAGCGCCCACGTGACGCCGACCTTGACGCCAAGCTGCAAGTGGAAGCTCCTGGCATTCTGGCATGGCTTGTTCGTGGGTGCTTGGCGTGGCAGCGGGAAGGGCTGAACGCGCCCGATTGTGTCAAGGCCGCTACGGAATCCTACCGGATGGATGAAGACACGTTGGGTAAGTGGATTGCCGATAACTGCATCGTAGGCCCCCTGTACCGATTCAAGGCAGGCACGGCCTATGAGAGCTATGCCGTTTGGTGCAAGACCCTGAACCATCACCCCCTGAACGGAACGAACTTTGGCAAGAAAATGACTGAGCGATACCCGAAGGAACGTACCAGCAATGGTATTCATTACGTGGGCATTGGCCCACTTACGGAGCAAACCCCATGACAATTACCCTATCCGAGTACGCAGCGAACCTTGTGTCTGAGCGAGTGCAGGACGTGAGGAAGCCGGTCAAGGTAGACGACTTGGCGACTGAGATGGCCGAGGCGTGCGGGTGTTCGCAGGAGACGGCAAGCCGGTACGTGCGGAACGTGTTGATTATGGCCCGCTACAGGATTATGAAGGCGGCGATGGAGATGGATGCAGCGAACCCGATGGTCATAGACGACCACACACCAGCGGAGCAATTCGACGCATGAACACGTCCCTGCACTGTGTTGCACAAGTAATCTACCCCTTCAAGTGGGGGTGGTGGTGTACCCCGCTGATGTTCCGTGGGGCCAACGTACCACGCGTCCGCTGTGAGTGCGGCGCATTGTTGCACTGGCCTGACGGTGTAGCGCCGATGCCCTACGCTGAGATGGGCGCAGGCGTGGCCTATCCGACTGAGGAAGATGACAAATGACAAACATTGACCGTGACGAACTGGCGAAGATGCTCAAGAACAATCCCGACCTGGGCCTGGACATGAGCAACCTTGTTGACGATTCCCTGACGATGAGTGACGCCGAGGCCGCATTCGACGCACACTGGAAGCGGCTCGACGGCCCGGAACTGGTGAAGGAGTACACGTTCAACCCGTCCCGGAAGTGGCGCTTTGACCGTGCCTATCCCCTGGCTCAAGTGGCGATTGAGATTGAGGGGGGCGTGTGGCAAGGG
>CALMSM010000149.1 GCA_937872425.1 uncultured Candidatus Saccharibacteria bacterium | reverse complement strand
GCGCATGACGCCACGGCTTTATCAATAGTAGCATTGCGGTAATCGTCTCTAAGCCATTTTGGACGAAATAGCCCAGACCGGCGAAACACCTTGTCAATACGGTCTTTGTCTCGGCCAAACCAAAACGCCAAACGATTGCACAGCGCCATGTCAGCGTCGCTGTGATCGTCTTTGTAGTCTGACATATCGCCAGACCACAGAGCAGCGGCCACAGAGTCTTTCTGCTGCATTTTCTCAAGGATGGTTTGGTCGTCTAATTCCACAGGTACGGTGTCCTGATTTGCTACTGCAACCCGTTTTGTTTTTGTCTGCTCAATTAATGGTTCAATCTGTTTGGTAAAATCATCCAAACTATAAATCAAATCCATGTCGAATTTAACAATCTGCACCTGTGGATAGTCTGGATCGTACTGTGGTTTACGGTTGTAACTGCCTGGTACGCGCAAGACGCGCGTAATGTCCTTCGCCGCGTTATCACTGCCAACAAAATCAACCCAGGCGTATTGAATGTCCATAATGCGCTGTCGAGCATCTGGACTGTCAATATGATAGGTTTGTTCTAGCAGCCAATATGTATGATAGCCGCCCCCGCTGAATATAACCACACTGGGCGGTGTGTCTAACTGGCTAATGGACTGCAACAAATGTTCTTTTGATTGACCCTCGATTAAATCAAACTCGGCAAATAAACAGTTGACGGCTTCGATGGTTTCTAGTAATGCCCGCTGGCGCATTCCGCGCTTTACAATGGACGGGTGGACGCCAAAATAAATATTAATTGTGTTGGAGTTCCACACCGAGCGCTGTTTATCTACTGGAAACCATGAAGACAAATTTCCTTCGTCACCATCTGGAGACCACCAATAAGCGAAAGAGCCGCCGCGCCAAAGACACTTCGTGAAGTCTGCAAAACGAGGATCAATCATAAGAACTTCCCTAAGCCGCTAATAACAATTTCATTTTACTGCTCAATTGTAAAACTCTATCCGCTGTAACAGTTTGACCTGAATTTTGCTTTGCCAACCGTGCCAAAAAGTCTTGACCTGTGCGCGAAACTTCAGGCCCCACGTAAATTGTATCGATGCGGTTTTTGTAACCTTTGGCAATAGTTAACGTCCTTTCAGGCTCGTTAGGTTGACCGTCGCTAATCACAATAAAGCGCATATCAGGCACATCTGCCACTTTTGCAAACTGTAAGGCTTTGGCTAGGTCTGTGCCGCCACCCATCATCAGCGGTGTTCCAGATGGACAGAACACACAATCGTTACTGAAGGCGAGCACGGCGATTTTACCCGGCATACTGGCTTGCAGTGCAGCCAGTTCAGTGCAAGCCGCCTCATAGCGTGATTTTCCGCCTTGCGCGTCTTTGTCTTCCATGCTGCTCGAAACATCTACCAGGACAATGCAATCTGCATTTAGGAATGATTCAGCTAGCGCGATCCCTGTGTCTTTTGACACCTGGCTCAAACTTCCCTTGACCACTGTGGTTTTCATTAAATTGTTCATAGCCATTGCTCCATAGGTTTCTCACTGCCCATTGGCCAGGACGACACCAAAACTCTACCCTGACTATCGAAAATGTCAGTCCATTGCAAGATTTTTTCAACGATAAATTTACCGCTCTTGCTATGCCCCTCTCCTAAAATATACCCACAGCGGAGCGGCGAACGATAGCCATAGTCCTGATTTAACAGGTCGCTGGCGTTCTCTGTGCGTGGTAAGCTGGCCTGTAGAGCTAGACCGGCATCATATTTTTCACGCTTGGTAGTCAGGATTGTGTAGGCGTTTTGGATAGCGTCGAATTGTTTTCTTGCATCCAATTCCTTACAAACGTCTGGGTGCCATTGTTTAGCCAAGCGTCGATAAGCCTTTTTGATCTCATCAGCGCTAACGCTTGATTCAACACTAAGTACATTGTAGAGCGTTGACGATTCACCCGGCTTTTCTGATAGTCCAAACCAGGCATATAAAGCTGATTTACTAATAGCTACTGACCACGCATTTTGACACCATCCGTAAGCCGTCTGCGATCCATCCTGGCGGTTTTTGCACCGTCCGATATAGCGAATTTCAAACAACTGCATTGTGTTCATGGTTTTGCCTCAACCACATCGGCCATTGTGAATTCAAGGTTTTTGTCTTGCCGCGCTAGCAGGGCATTGACTCGCTCTATGTCTTCTGGTGTTTGCGGGATTTTTCCATCGTTGATCAGAAGGATTTGATCTGCGCCATATTTAGCCAACAGTTCATTCATAGTCATGCGGGGCGTCTGTGGTTTTTGCACTGGTGTTACAGTCCAAGAGCCATCAATTACATCACCCTCGGTTGTTACCATTGCGCCTAAAGCATCAGCGCGCACCATGCCCAAAGTAATGTCAGGGAAAACCACATCCTGAACGAAACCTTGTGCGCGCCAGTAGCACATTGCTTCAGCGTACATCAACCAATTGTCTTTTGTGTCTAGCTTGGCGCGCTTGGCATCTTCCAAAGTAAATTGACGGGTAGCGCTAACTCCATTTTTGCGCTTGAGGGAAATTTTGTATCCAAGAAAATCGCCTTTCTTATCAACAAGACGTTCCTCTTGATAGCCGTCGAATTCACCACTAATTACAATTTTCCCCCAAATAGCTTTTGGCGATAGTGCTGGCACGTTGTTAATTACATGCACAGTTTGAAAGGCTGACGTAAGCGGCAGGCCATTCTCCCAGGCTGTGAGCATTTTGATTTCGGCTTCTTCTTGTCTGAACAATCCTAATTTCCCTGAAGCTTTCGCGCTCAATGCGATGGTTTGAATCATCGCCCATGTGGTTGGTTGTAATTCGTGTTTAACAATTGCGTTCATTTGTTCAATTCCTTTTCAATTTCTTCAGCATTGTGAAGGTACTCTGCTATTTCTGGATAGTGAGCACTGTTCACAATGAACAGTTCGTCGTATTCTCCGAGTGACAAAGCGGATTTGACAGATCGCTTGATGCCATCCCCGAAACCTTGAGCGTTGATAGTTGACTGTTTATGCGTCAACCACGATAAGGCTTTGGCAGGGTTGTAGTTGAACAGACACAACAACGTGTTCGCCCGTTCAATGCCAATGCCCGGTAGACTAGTCAGCATGATTTCACCGTAGGACATTTCCCGGCTTTTCATTGCCGGTTGCAAGACTTTCTCTTTTGATAAATCTCGATTGCACAGTCCCAACACAGTTGCTTCATATTCCTCATCACCCAGACAATAGATAATCACAACGCCCATTTCCTGAATTTCACGTAATGCACCCTGCAAAGAATTCCAACCCCAACCAGTCACCCCGCTATCGGTCATCACATTGCAACCGATAGGTCGTATAATCCCAGTGACAACGATGTAAGACCACGGTGATTTGTCACGCATCCCGGCAGCTTGATAGAAGATGTGTTTATCTTTGATACTATTGAGCAAGTCTGTTGGCGTCTTACGCTCAATACAAATCAAATCACCTGTGTCTGTGGTTGCCAAAATGTCGCCATACTCTAAATTAGCTGGCATCTTTGGCACACCGCCGAACGTCAATTTATTGAGCCAGGGCGCTGTCGCTAGCTCATTTGTATCAATCATTATTGCTGTTAGCATAGTTGCTTCCTGTTAAAAATGGCCTCATCAATTTAACAGATGAGGCCATTTTTAATTACAGACTGAACAAAAATTGTTGGGCGGCTTCTTCATCTGCGAGGAGTGCGGCTGTGTAGAGTTCTGCGTAGGAGTTGAAGAATTCTGAATCAGGGACTAACGCCAAAATAAATTGAATGTCCATTATGTTGCTCCAATCAATTGTTTGACTTCAGGTGAATCCACGGTGAAGAATTTCGAGATCATCGGCATCCCGTCAAGCATGGTTTTCAGCATGTCGATATTGCCTTTGGTCTGTTTGACCAGAGCGGGCAAAAATGCTAATGCCGTTTCGCGCTCCTGGTTAACCACGGGTGTATCCATGTCAACCGTCATAGCGGGATTGCCTTCTGGCACTGTGGCTTTTGATACATTGCCCTCACCGAGATAGTTGTCAACGCAAGTTTTTTCGCTATCAAAAATGGCATGAAATTTGAAGGTTGTTCCTTCCATCAGGTCGCCATCTTTATTTGTCCATTTTCGACCATTTTTAACAGTCTCAATTTTGACAAACTTCCCCTCTAACGGTCGAAGTTCTTTCAGCCCACACCCATCGCGCAATGACGGCCATACAATGCGGCCCCATTCGCCACGCGCATCACTGAGCACGGAGCGCTGAATCAGCTTGGTCAAGCCCATTTCGCCAATGGGATTCAGCGTAAAGCTGATCTCTGTGCTGCGATCTTTGGGATCGTCTCCTTCAATCCACGTATGTTTGGGTTGACCTTTTTTCAGAATGACGAAACCCACATCGATTTGAATTTGTCCCCATAAATAGTCGCCGCGTTCGGCGTCTTCTACTGCTGAGGCCCACGGATCATGAATCATAAAATTATCCTCTTTCTTGAATATCTTGTATACTGCACTCGAACAAAACATTTGGTTGGCCCGATTGATTCTGTGGGAATCTTTCGGGTTTTTTTGGTGCCTTAGTTGCACCCCGTCCCCTACATCGAAAGATATAGAGGCTAGGGTAAAACTAAACTGGCGGGTTTTTCGGCTAGGGGATTGCGCCCCTCTGGAGCGTAGCTGGAATCGAACCAGCGGTCTCTGGCGTGCAAGGCCAGCGTTTTACCATCAAACTTTACGCCACTTCCCAGCAAGCCATCCGCCAAAATCTATGCAATTTCACCTCCAAAAAAATAAATCCCGTACTACTGGGGACTGCGAATCAAGATTTAGTAGGCATTCACAGGTGGTAGCTGTGCTTGATTCGCCCCCAGTAAGACGGGATTCGTATTACTGTATGCATACCTACTAATTGTTAATCCTCGCCAGTCCCTACCACAGTTCTAGCGATTCTATTCTGCTACCGCCTGACCGTCCAAAGTACGGGACTGCGGGCTGATCACGCCCCAACGTCGTCACGTATCAGAAAGTAGCATTTATTGACAGTTGGCGGCAGTGCCATCGCGTACAGCCAGTTCTCCGATTTTTGATTCGGTAGCGATCCTGCACCGTTTCGGGTCGCTGTACTGCCAAAAGTCATTTCTGCTACCGCCTGACCGTCTAGCTGTTCAGCAACGTCTCATGAGTGTGTCACGTTCGTCACGAATCAGGCAGTATGCATTTTTAATTACTGAGTCCTCAAGGTTTGCGTTACAGCTTCTATGTAGTGTATTATTGCAACCATTAAGAACTGAAAACAGTATAGCACGGTTGCGCTATGGTGTCAATATAGTTTTGTTAGAGTTTCCGTACGATTCATATACGATCTGGAGCAAACCCATGAAACGAGAGAGAACACCCTATACTATCAATACCATCCCGATTACGCTTAGGCTAGATGCCACATTGCATGAATGGCTGAGAGAGCAAGCTCAGAGAGAACAAAGATCGTTGAACTCTCAGATCGCCGTCATCCTTCAACGGGCAAAGGATTACAATACTCCCCAAACTGTAAATTTCAACCGGCAAAATCCACCGGCTTGACAAAAATGATTCTACGCGAGAAGGCACATTACTAATATTGCCGGGCGAGGGAGTCAAACCCCATCCTCACGACTATGCGCCGTGCGTGCTGTCGTTACACCACACCCGGCACGATTACCACCACGTAACGGGAATGTCATAGCGCTGGACGATGGCCTGGCGTGGTATTACTACATCGTCCGTCGTCTTGCCATCTCTGTCTACCGTTTGAGCTATAATCACCCTGTCACTATCGCTGCTGATGAGATAGCCAACGACGTAGATGTCACTATTTAGATGCAGACAGGTAACGGTGTGTTTGACGTTGCTCATAGCCTTTATCTTGTCGCTCGCCCTAATCGCTATCGTCAACTCGCCGTGTGCTTTCAGTGGCGTGTCGCCATGCCCTGATAGGTAGCGGTGTTCGTTGTGCCTGGCAATGTAACAGTTATCGTCTGGTGACCAGGCAACTGTGATGGTTGGTGGTGTATTCATGGTTTCTTCCCGCAAAACTTCTCCAACACGCAGAGGTCACGAAGGCCATTGCGATGGCTTGTGGTCTGGCTAGTGGTGATGCAATAGTTATTTAAATTGAGCATTTTAAAATTTCACAAGCCCCTGTCCAGGTACGTAAATACCGTCACGCTTGGCTTTACGTCCCGCCTCTATTGCTTCAGCCTCGGTGTCATACATGCCTATTTGTTTTATTTTGCGCTTACCATTCTCCTTACGGCTAAGCACCGCGGCATAGCGCCCAGCGTAACGCCATACAGTTGGCTTGTAACCTTTTTTTGATGCCGGGTCTATGGGTTGGATATAAGCCAGCATGGTTCGTAATTCTGGCGTTGTAATGCCGTTTCGCTTGCCGATGGTGCGCAGGAAGGATGTACACCCGCGCTTCCAACCCATTATTTTATCAATTTCAAACGTGGGTACACCCGTTTTCATCAGCGCAATCATTTTGTATTCTGTCGGTGTCAACTCAAGTCTGACAACCTTTAGCGGTGCGCTAGGCGTACCACCGGTGATTTTCTTCAGCAACCGTTGGCAATTTACGCAGTGGACGCTATCGGCATCATTTGCCGCTCGCCAGTGGCGCTGAACGGCGCTTTTTCCACATAGCGTCAGTGGTGCGCACTTGGCAACCACATGCACCTTCCTGGTGTGCGAATCGCTCTTGCGTGCGGATATGATGCGCTCGTAGTTCATTGTGCGTCACTGGCGAAATTGAATCGTTTTGACAGCACATTTTCGCGGTGCTCAACCGTCCATCGCGCAGATGCGCCACTATAGCAGCGCTCAACCACAATAAATCCGTGCCTGTTGCGCCACGCGATCGGCAATTCACCGGCGATTATTACAGGAGTAATGCTGGTGGCGTCGGTGTCCGGTAGTGGAATAAATTTGCGCTTCATGTTGCCTCGTTAAAACTTACACCTACCCTACGGACAAACTCGCAGGGAACACCATTACCTATGATTGTGCAGGCCAGTTTTTTATCGGACGGTAGCGCGTAACTGTCCGGCATGGTCTGCCAGCGGGCATAGCATCGAGGCGACGCCATGCGTATCTTCCCACCGATCTGCATCCTGGTTGCAATTTTTCCGAAATTCGACGTGATTGTGAAGATCGGCGCGCCAGGCGCAACGATGGGGAATGAAAACTTTGAACTCGCATTAGCCCCGTTGATCACAAATTCTCGCTTTTTGTTCCCCGCTAATTTCGCGATCTGCCAAGCCGGAAACGTGGATTCTTTCAGCCCAGGCGCCAAATCCTCAATTGCCGCCAACCAGCCTACCGGCTTTGATTTCGGGATTGTCGGCAGTAGTCCCCTCGATGCCACCAGGAATAATCGCCAGCGATTTTGAGGCACGCCATAATTTGCCATGTTGACATGATTGAAATCGTACATGTAGCCCATATCGGCCACGGCATTTAGAATCAATCTGAATGCCTGAAAATTGCGATACTCCCAAACATTCTCCAATGTAAAAAAGCGGGGGCGCTGCGCTCTTAATGCACGTACTACTGCATGGGCGCTATGGATGTCTGATCCAGCCTCACCATTATCCACTTTTGCATGGCTGGCATTAATACAGGATGGCGACGCGTGCAGCCAGTCCACACTCGGCAATGCGGCATAATCCACATCGGCAACGTCGGCCACAATGATGTGATCACCTACGTTGCGCCGGTACACGTCAGCGATGGACTGATTAAACTCTACGGCCCACGTCGGCGTATGGTCGGCCTGGATCATGCCAACATCTACCAATCCACCACCACTGACATGGTCGCTGTACGCATAGATCATCCTCACTGTATTGCGGCGGGTTACTCAGGCCCCGCCGCCCGCTATTCCCCTGAGAGAAACTGCACACATTTAGCCGTACAGGTTATGGTGGCAATAGTTGGAGTCGAACCAACACGCTCCAGTCAATCTGGTGCTCTATCCATTTGAGCTACACTGCCATATATGTCCCTGGGCGATGGCCTAGGCCAAATCCGTGCGCACCCTCACCGGCGATAGGCTAGCATCATCCGGCTACTCTACACCTACTCTAAACAACTAGCGCCCAGGTATACTGGCGCTCCTCTAGCTCCCATCGCCGCCATGAGCAGCGTTGACACCTCGATAGTGCTGGCAAGCCCCGGCGAAAGGAAAGAGAAAGCCGGTTGCAGAGCGCCCTAGATTGTTAGTTTTGATTGTACAGATGTTCTACTGACACAGCGAGCGCCACCGACAACTTTTGCAGCGTATTATAGGATGGCCGTTTGCAGCGCTCGCCGCCGCGCATCCTACTGAGCATTGGCACAGAAATGCCGGTATCCCGACTTAGCTGACCTAAACTCAGATTTTTTTCTTCCATCAATTTTTTTAAGTTATCACTCGAAAATGATGCGCTCATATTTTGCATTTTCCTCATATTGCTATAATATGAAATTATACTCAATTTTTTACTTTTGTCAATAGCGAATTTCGAGGATACAGAAATGGTAGAAAATGAGACAAGAGCAATTAGAAGCGGGAAAAGGATCAAGGGCTTGCGTAAGCGCTTGGGCCTTACGCAAATTCAGTTAGTGGAAAAGTTACCATTTGAAATTGGCAACACAACGTTGTGCGCGTGGGAATTGGGCACGATTGAACCAAGCGTCGAAAATGCCGTCATGCTGGCTCAATTTTTCAAGGTCACTGTGGATTATCTGCTATGCGCCCCCGGTGCTGACAAGCCGCAATGGGTTGACGATTCAGGGCAGCGCGTGGCCTACCCTCCAGAGGTTGAGGAGGCGGCAAAATATCTTCTGGCGCTGGGCAAGCCAGAAAGACGCACAATCGTTCGTCATCTGCCTAAAATCGCAGATATGGCGACAGATGCAATCGAACGTGAAAAGCGGCGCCTATTAGAATATGGGCAACAACTGAGCGAGGATGGGCTAGAAAAATGGGAGCTTGATAATGGAGTCAAGCTTTTTTAATGCTCACCCTCTGGGGGCGTTGGCAATTCTTCCAGTTGCTCTAAATCCAAATCGTCAATATCGAGTTCATCACCGGTCTCGTCAACTTCGGTATTTTCTTCTTCGTCCATAAAAATCCTTACGCAGTTTAGTTCGCTGTAAATAGCGGACTAATATTTAATCGCATAATGGTAAAAAATCCTTCAGGCAATTTTCATGCAATGAGGGATTTTGTTTTTATGAATTTTCTAAAATATCGAAATTGCCCCTTGACAAATGGCAAGATTTGTATTATACTGGATTTATCAAAGCGCAGTAACAAAAAGTGAAACAGGAGAGAAACAATCATGCTAACCGTAAATCAAACAGTAACCTTTAATAGCCAACTGGTTAGGGGTAACGGGGCATGGAAGATTATGAAGATATGGAATGATGGTCAGGTGTGGTTAGCTAAATTTGGCAAGAAAGGCCAATTGCTGACGCCAAATCAGGACAATCAAATGAATGTCTCGATGGTTACGTTACTCAAGGCTATCGAGGTTGGTACAGCAAAAGTAAATTAGCAGTATAAAAAAGAAGCCTGACCTTCGCTGTGAACGTTGGTCAGGCCATTCAAAAGAGGAGACGGGAATCATGAGCAAGAAAATACAGAACCTTATCATTGGCGAGACGTATGTTGCGCCACTAGGCATGACGGTGCTAAATGCTGTCGAATTAGTTTCTCTGCATTCGGAAATGAAAACTCGCCTTGTGGTGGCTGATGTAATCACAAGGCGGATGCCAGGATGCGCAGAGTATCGCGCTGATGGCGTCAAGGCAACAATTTACGCAGATGGGCTGCGTAAGGTTGAATTCACCGGGCAAACATTCTGGAATCGATAATAAAACAAGAAGCCTGGTCAGTGCAGTGAACACCGGCCAGGCCATTCAGATGGGAGGAACTAACATGAATATTGTATCAGAAGTTCGAGAGCCAGTCAACACGCGTTATTGGAGTGGCCTACAGGTGGTCATGATCATCCTGGGGCTGCTCAGGGTTACGCCGATGTGGACAGGCGATTACAGCGATGTACAGCCAGCATGGAATCGGTCCGATTACGTGGGGATGTAATTGTAAGTTTAGCCCTAGCCGGCGGGTGGCAAACCGGCACAATCAACTATGAACACAATTATTAGAACTAAGCTGTTAAGTGAATTATCTTTTGTCGAGTTATTCAACGCCCACGCCCGCATCATCTGGGCGCAATGCCAGTGTGAGGTTGGGTTTGGCGAGCAGTTCGCAATCCATGCTAAATCAGCCGAGGCGATTTTGGAGGAAGTCAAGCGCCGGGAAGACAGCACGCGCCGTGATAGCGCCATGTTGGTCAAAACCAACGCTGCCCCGTATGCCGAGAATGGGGATAGGGTGTACGCATGAAAAACGAAAAAATTATCGACATGGAACAGTGCTACAGCAACGGAGATCTGGCGGCGGCACTACTGCAGGCCAGTGAGTTTGTTGAGCGCATTGGTGAGGAGGCGGTACATCACATTTTTGCAGAGAAAGACGAAAACGTTCACGGGGCATGGTGGGTAAACATTGTGTATCGGCCCTACCAGGTAAAGAAATGACCACACTGGCTGAACTAAAACCGCTCATCCCGATTCTAAAGTGGGTCAGCGAGAATGCCGCCAACAATGTCTGCAATGATTTCTATATCAGGAATAGTCCGCAAGCGCAAGCGATCTGGCGCAAGATTAATGAGTGGTCAGATCCAAACGACAAAGATGAATGGACAATGATTGATTTGGGCGCAAAGGATAAAATACTTTTTTTTGATTTTGTTGCGCTGGATTATCTAATACATTTGATAGAGGATGCACAATCATGACAACCAAACAAATCCTACTCACTGGTAAATTTACCCAACACGGCTTCACCCTGAACTATGCCAAGCCACGACAGGAGACATTGCACAAATGTCCTGTGTGTGGTCAGCATTATGGCCGCAATGATATGCGGATTATTGACGGTAGTTTTGTTTGTGTGGATTGCGCCGGTGATGCGCAGGATGAAAGCCAAGACGATTAATTTCGCCACCCGTCGCCAACATCGAAACCGGCTGGCAGCCTGGGCGGGTGGCATCAAATTTTTAGGAGGAACGATGATTACAATAGCATTAATCGAGGAAGTTAATGGTGTTTTTTTTCTCGACGTAGAACCAATCATGGCAAAAGATGGTTTTGCCATTCACAATGCTGTAACGAGTCACGGCGTGTTAATCGACGATGAATTTAGCGTCACTCACATCGCCAGCGGGTTAGCTGCTGGTAGGCCGGAACCGACAGTCGCCGCCGCCGCGCGTCGCATGAATATCGTGATTGACATGGCGGTCAATGGCATCCAGATTGGGAACCTCGGAAAATGTGAAATTGTGCAGTTGATGCCCAAAATTGCAGAGATGGCAAAAGAAAAGTTTAGTGGCATTAATCTGTCGATAGTGCCAGCACTTCAAAAACGGGTTGCCGAAACGTTGAAGTGTTAAATTAGTCCCCAACCGGCCTTCACTCGCCGGTTACAATACCCCATTCATCCCCACGGCCCGGGCTATCACGACGGTAGCCGGGTTGATGGGGGAAGGAAAATTATGATGAACAAACAGCAGCAGTACATTGATTTTTTACGCAACAAAAACACGCTAACGACTAGCGGTGGACTGACGGTCAAGCCTGAAGATTTGCACCCGTCGCTATTTCCGCATCAGCGCGATGCCGTAATGTGGGCGTTGCAGCGCGGCAAAGCGCTGATTGCGGCCAGCTTCGGTATGGGCAAGACCAGAATGCAGATTGAGTTATTGCGTCAGGTGCATAGAATTACAGGCAAGAGCGTGTTGGTTATTTGTCCGCTCGGTGTACGGCAGCAATTCATTTACGAAGATGGCCCGGCGATGGGGTGCGATTTTCGTTATGTGCGAAACGATAACGAAGCATTATCGGCGGGCACTCCATATCTTATCACGAACTATGAACGCGTTCGCGATGGAAATTTAAGCATTGAATTCCTGCTCAGTGAGATAGGTGGCGTTTGCCTTGATGAAGGCGCAATTTTGGGGAATTTGGGAACTGAGACGCAGGTACAATTTAATTATATCCTGACTGGTATACCCTACCGTTGGGTTGCCACGGCTACGCCCGCTCCGAACGATTACCGCCAACTGATTTATTTTGCTGATTTCCTTGGCGCAATGGACGACGGGCAAGCTTTGACGCGGTGGTTTGGTCGCAACCCTGATGAGGCTGGCGATTTAGAGTTGTTGCCGCACATGGAAAATGAATTTTGGCTATCCGTGGCAAGCTGGGCATTATTTTTGGATAAGCCCAGTGACTTGGGCTATAGCGACGACGGATACATTATGCCGGAGCTAAAAATCCACTGGCATCGCATTACAGCTGATCACGAAAAGGCATGGAATATTGCAAATAGAGACGGTCAAGCCTTTTTGCTCAAAGACACCTCTATGAGCACAACGCAAGCCATCCGTGAAAAACGGGACAGTATGTCCATGCGAGTAGGAAAGGCTGCTGAAATTGTTGAGGCTGACAAGACGGAGCATTGGGTGATTTGGCACGATTTAGAAGATGAGCGCAAAGCCATCAAAAAGGCTATTCCTCTCGCGAAGGAAGTTTACGGTAGTCAAGACATTGATGAGCGCGAACAGATTATCTTGGATTTTCAGCATGGAAAACTGCCTATTTTAGCGACAAAACCTCAACTGAGTGGTTCTGGTTGCAATTTTCAGGGTTATTGCCACAACGCGATTTACCTGGGAGTTGGGTATAAATTCCGTGATTTTATTCAATCCGTGCATCGGCTTTTACGTTACGGTCAAACAAGGGCCGTGAATATTCATATTGTCCACACGGACGCCGAAGATCACGTTGTTGAAGTGTTGCTTAAGAAATGGCAACAGCACAACGAAATGGTTGCTCGCATGAAAGCCATTATCAAGGAGTTTGGCCTGACCAACGAGGCTTTGAGCGCAGGGATGCAGCGTACGCTAGGCGTCACGCGCCAAGAGCAGCGTGGGCAATACTGGACTGCCATTAATAACGATTGCGTCATTGAAACGATGGCCATGCCGGACAATAGCGTTGATGAAATTGTTACATCAATTCCGTTCGGCAACCATTACGAATACGTCGCCAGTCTCAACGACTTCGGCCACAACCAGGCCGATAACGATTTTTGGACGCAGATGGATTTCCTAATTCCTGAGTTGCTACGTGTGTTGAAACCAGGACGCATGGCCTGTATCCACGTCAAAGACCGTCTGCTCTACGGCCACCAGACGCCACACGGCATGATGGAAGTGGATTACTTCACGCATGATTGCGCGCGAGCGTTCAAGAAGCACGGCTTTGTCAGTTATGGAGAAATTTTTATCCCCACTGACGTAGTGCGAGAGAATAACAGCACGAACCGGCTGGGCTGGTCTGAGTGCTGCAAGGATGGCTCAAAAATGGGCGTCGGTCTGAGTGAAAAGGTGTTGCTCTTTAGAAAACCACAGACTGACAAAAGTCGCAGTTATGCTGATGAACCGGTGCGCAAAGACAAAAAGGATTACAGCCGCGGACAATGGCAGATTGACGCCCACAGCCTCTGGCGTAGCAATGGCAAAGCGCTAGCGCCTACTCCGGCAGATGATCCGTCGCTGCTAGCCAACATGGACGGTAGCCAGGTATACAACTGGTATCGTGATTGGAGCAAAGGTCAACCCTACGACTATCACCAGCACGTCGCCTTCAATGAGACGATGGGGGACCGGCTCCCGGCGAAATTCATGCTGATGCCACCACAAGCGCCAGATGCGTATGAAGAAACGGTCTGGACAGATGTACTGTTTATGCGCACGCTCAACATGAATCAGGCCCGGCGACGCGTAGAGAAACACGTATGCCCGTTGCCGCTAGATATTGTAGAGCGCTTGATTGTGCGTTATAGCAACCCTGATGAGTTGATTTTTGACCCGTTTCATGGTCTTGGCACGGTCGGTTATATGGCGTTAAAGTTGGGGCGTTCTGCTCTAGGGACTGAACTTAACTCGCTTTATTGGGAGAATAGCTGCAAATATCTGCGCGAGGCTGAAGCCGAACGCACAACGCCTACACTGTTTGACCTAATGGATCTGCAAAAAGTTGCGGCTTAGTATTATGTTCGATTGGTGTTAGCATGAGAATTCGCAAAGACGGCAAGCGTTACATCCAAGATTTGTCACCTCAAAAACACCCTGGTTGCCAGCGTTTGCCGCCTATGCAATTGCTAGCTGCTAATGTCCAGACGCAACGCCATACGCTAGCAATGTTGCGGGATAGTGCAGCGTATGGGGATTGTGTGACAAGGAAGATAGACATAGTGTTGGCGGCAATGGAAGGATTGATAAAGGCGATTGAGGCGGTGAGATAGTGCGCGAGAACTCTTTTTTTAGTAGGCAATCCCATAACGATGACGAAAAAGGAGCAACACAGTGACGCTAGAGGAATATATCAGGCGACGAATCGACAAACAGCGCTCAGGCGATGGCGAGTTTCTATTTGATGCCTGGGTCGAGGATGGTAGTTTGAAGATATTGTTTATTCATTATGATGAGGTCGAAGATGACGACCACGCATTTATTGTTACCGGCAACACAGTAAGGGAGGATGAAGATGGAGCAAATGTACGCAATTGACTGGCCGCACCTATGGCGGCTGAATCGACAATGGCGGCAATGGATGGAAGAGAATAGCGAGTTTGCAACGCCAGAAACTATTGACACACTCCGGTATCTTAGAATTGAGTGCAATGAGGCGGCTGACGTTGAACTGCGCAATAGGTTGTCAAAACATCCGCGAAACAATGGCAGAGAGAATACTGTGCATGAGGAGCTAGCCGACGCGCTCATGCTGGCGCTGACGGCGTTACCTGATCCCGACAAGTGGATTAGACAATTGAGCGATGATGACGATGTTGCGATGGACGCCATCTGTGACATGGCAAATCAGGCCGCGATTCTCTTTGTTGTGGATTCTGGTTGTTGGTTTTTATGGACGGCAGATACGATGGTTGTCATCTCTCGTTATCCCGGCATGAACGTTGAAGCCGAGCTACGCAAATGTTGGCACCGGCTAGCCTGGAAACACGCCAGTCGAGCAATGAGTGACTATCCGGAGGAGTTGAAGATATGGCAATAGCAGGTGACACCAAAAACGCTTTTTTTCTACGCCTAGACGGGGGACATTTGAACGTCATAGGGCAGCATCGGGTGATTAAAAACCTGATAGAGCATGACGTTGATAGAGCGGTTGTCAAGCTGCGAGGCGGGAAGTCAATCTATTTGTTGGCCTATGGCGATAATCTTGCCAGGGTCAAAGAGGAATTTGCGGAGGTGAAATGAACACGTGTCAAAAATGCGGTGCATCAACAGACAGCGATGGCCTGTGCTCTACCTGCTACGCTGCACGAGCGTACCATCTGCGCAGCATCATTAATCCACAGCGGCGCCACCAGCCAGGGAGACTACTGGCTGTTGCGCTGACGGCGTTTTTATTGTCGATACTGTTTGCTGCGCTGCTCTACGGCAGTCTTCACGCCGCTGATTTATCGATGCAAATTTTGGTTAGCGGCAAGCCAGCCGCACAGGTGGAATACACGCTAGACGGCGATGCAGTCAGCGTGCCAGGTCGTGCGCTGCTACACGGTTTTTCCGATGAGGCGGGTATGATTCACGTCAGTGGCATTGCTACAGGTACATGGACGTTGTACGCTGGGTGCCTGGTGCAATCTGTGGAGATAGGCGAAGTGCAAGCGCAGGTGCTACAACAGGCAGATGCTTCGTGCCGGATGTGGGTGCCGGTTGTTAGCAGATGACAATTTTTGACCGCACCTATCTCACTACCAAAACTGAGATAGCCAAGATCCTAGACACCGCACGCAGGCGCAACACGCTAGGCCAAATGTACTGGTTTGTTGAGGTCAAATTACCAGGTAGCCGCACGCGCAGCGGTAAGCCGGTGCTCCAAGCCGCTGGCTGGCCGCAGAGTCACATACCCGTTATCCCGGTAGGCTGCGACCCCGAAATTAGCCGTCATTATGCCGAGATGCTCAAAGCGTTTTTCGAGGATGGCAACCGAGGACTAGGCATCGAGCACGCTCTAGCACTGACCAACACGGAGCGACTAGACGGGCTAGCATGGTACGAATATGGGCATGAGTGGGATTGTATTTGTGGCGAGTGCGGCGCCGTGTTTCGGTCAACAGTGGCGAATGACGTTTGCTGTGGGTGTGGGTAGAGCCGGGATTGTCCCGGCTTTTTTATTGCGACAACACGATGACTATCCCCAAAACGCTGCCAGATTTCTGGCAGTAAGATTGTTGGGAATCTGGCAGTGTGGTTGTGCGTATTCTGGCAGCGGGTGATTGACAAGCGGACAGTAATCTGCTATCATAAAGCGGCAAAATTAACCGATGATAGCAGATTAAGAGGAGCGATGAACAATTTTATCGATTTGGAAGCTGGTAAAACCATCGGATTCAGGCCGACATCATACGATGTCGGTGTATTGAAATCCATCCATGATGCGCACCCGGAAATGCCGGACGCCAGCAGCTTGATCCGCAAGGCTTTGCGCGAATATCAGATAGCGCGCGAAGATGGCGGCGGCATGAAAACGAAGGTGGGCAGTAGTGCTAAGTTGATTGCGGAACTACTCAATTTGGTAAAGGACTTGATCGGTAGTGTTAATTATATCAAGGTAAAACTTGATGGTTGCGAGAGCTTAGAAGATAAATAAAGAGCCTGTTATCGGTTGTGGCCGGTGACAGGCAGTACCAAAACCCAACATACCTGGGCAATGGCGGCTGTAGTATAACCTCCGTTGTCCTCCGATCCAAACACAGGAGACAACAACATGAACATCACCACAGTTTTATTCCTATTTTCTGGCTACCTGGCTTCATTCGTTCCCCCGCTGGCGTGGCTGTGCATTGCCGCAGCCGTGGCCGGTGCGTTGCTTTATCTAGTCCTGTTTCCGCAGCCACAACCGGTGCTCAAGGTGGCGCGCTCGCGCCGAACCTACACCAACGCAACGCAATCATATCATGGCCGCCGCTGGCCAGTAGCCGTGGGGTGTGCGGCATGAGGGGAAAAATTACTTCAGAGCGTGGAACAAATCTACGCACAATCACCTGTAATGTTTGCGGAAAATCAGAGCAGGTTGTTCGTCGGTCACTAACGGCTGCTACTAAGATTTTTCACAACGGCGGGTGGTCAAAGCGTGGTAAGCCCCAGATGTGGGTATGTAAAAACTGTCAACCTGAAAAACATCGCCACAATCGAGGATTGCAATGAGTGACATTATTATAGCCAGTTTGATTGCGGTTGCCGTCGCAGAAGTGGCCGTGCTGATGGCGTTAATCGAGGCGCAACGAAAGCGGCTGCGTAGGGGGAGAGAATGAACGAACAACCAAATTATGTACTATGGATTGACAAGCACTTCGGCGCAATCATGGTGATATTGCAACGGGTGGCGGAGCACATGGGAAACACAGCGCTAGAGATTGTGTCACGTAGTATTCCGCTGATTGTGCCTGTGCCTAATGCGCTAGGTGTCTACAATGCCGCGCTTACATCATTGCATTGGAGCAATGGCGCGGCACTTGCATTGTCGCTTGCTGTTGAGTGCATATTTTTTATCATGTTCGAGATCACGCTCAAACAATGGGACGGCTACCAGGAGGATGAACAGTACAAGTATCCACTGATTGCAATGTGTTCCGTCTCGCTTGTATGCGTGATTGTGGTTATGGTGATTGTGTACAAGATCGAAGAAATGGCGGGTGGCGCAACGGTGCTTGCAACATTGCCAGTATTGAGCGCTTGCACGTCGGTAGGCATTGGCCTGCTACGTTGGCACAATGCACGCAGTATGCGCACGCAAGTACGCAAGCAGCCACGCAAGCAAGTGAGTGCGATGCTTGCTGAGTCAATGCAAGTAATTGAACCACAACCGGCGAAAGTAGTTGAGGTTGCGCATGATGATACTACGCAAGCAATCATCGCTGCTATCGGTGCAGGCAATGCGACACCCTATGCTATCAGCAAGTTTACCGGCATCGCACAAACCACACTTAAGCGCAAGCAAAAGGATGGCTCCTATATCGGTCGCTTGCCGCAATTAGTTGCGTCTGGCGTACTTGCCAATGGCGGAACAGATTATCGGATCAACGAGTAGCTATGATCTACATGCTCCTATTCGCCATGCTGTTGTGTACGTTCGCAATCGAGGACTAGCCATGAATCTCGCTATCATTTTTCTTTGTGCCATGTGTGGTGTCATTTGTTCGGGCATGACGCTAGCCTATGCTGCGTCGAATGATAGGCGGTCGAGGCGATTAACGATGGTCTGGTTAGGGCGGACGCTGGCGTTTGCAACGGTCGGTTTGTTACTGGTTTATGTTGGGGTGCAATAATTGTGGGATTCAAAAACGCCATTTTAACCGCTGGCATCGGCGTGCTTGGCACAATCGCCGCTGGCGGATTGAGGCCATTAAACATCGCCATCGACAATCTGACGGCGGCGCAGCCGGTGGGCGTAGTAGCGTATGCGCCGCCTGTTGAATCATCCGCTTGGGCCACGGCCATGTGGTGGGCAGCGCCATCAGCGCTTTTTTTGACTATTGTGTGCGTTGCCGCCTATGTATTTGCAAAAGTTTATGTAATGGTAAAATACCCTGCCAAACTGAGTGTAGCAGCCGCCAAGCGCGCTGAGGGCGTGTATGCGGAAGAGAAAGAATATAAGGCTAAACAGAAAGAGCACAAATCGTTGCAGGTTGGAAATTTGCTACGTGCAGCCGAGGAACGGGAAGCAAAAGAGATGGCGCGATACACGACCGAACAACCAGCCGTAGAGCAAATGCCAGCCGCCATTACACTACAGCAGGCCATCAATCAATCGACAGAGCGTGCGTGGATTATCGGGCAAGCTGCCGATATTCAGCCGACACCTGAAGCCAGTAAACTCGCCGGCCAAATGTTGATGTTTGACTACCGAACCACGCACGCCGCAATCATTGGTGGCACCGGTAGCGGTAAAACCGAAAGCACGGCAATGCTTATGGTAGCCTATGCGCGCAAGTATAACTTGCACCCCATCGTGTTGGATGGCAAAGAGGGCATAGACTGGCGTGCGTTTAATGGCGTGGCCGAGTGGCACGCTATGAGTGTTGGTACTGTCGTCAATCAATTCGATCAACTGATGACAATCTTTGATAGGCGCTGGGGGTGGTTGCAGAAAAATAACCTATCGACAATTTACAAGGCAACTGGCAAGCGCCCGCCTACTCTATTTGTCATTATAGAGGAATTTGGGTCTGTGTGGATGACGTTGGACAAGGCCGCTAGAGCAGATTTAGCGCAAAAGGTTGACCGATTGTTTCGATTAGGCCGCGCTACTGGTATTGTATTGTGCCTGATTGACCAGGCGCCTGAAAAATGGACAGCCCAAATGCGTGGCAACGCCAAATTCGTGACATGCTACAAGCTCAAGGGGATGGTGGCCAACGCATTCAACGAGTATCATGTTGATCGCTTGCCTCATGTAGGGGTGTTCAGCCAAGATAATGTGTTTTATAATGCTTGGCACACAGCAGAGTTGATTGATATCCGCCGTGAGTATCCGCCGTTGCAGTGGCGATGTTTGAAAACGCCAGTAGAAACGATAAACGACACAGAAGCACCTGTAAACGATGGCGAAAACGACCGTTTACAGGTGGTAGAAACGCCAGTAAACGCTATAAACGCCGGTGGGGTTTCTGTTGATTTTTTACCAATACCCCCCTCCCTCGAGCGTTCGTTTATGCGTTTACGGTGTTGGGAGAGTTTTTGTAAAGGCTATCTGTCTATCTATCCAGAAACCACGCAAGCGCAGCTACGCAAGGCAATGTCGAATCTTGACGGTAGAGACCCTGATACATTCAAAACTGAAGCGTTTAAGTGGTTTCACATGTATTCACTACAGGGGGACAAATCTAAAATTGCAGGGAAATTTGGGTTTTCCGACAGTATACCAAAAGGCATGAAATTAGTAGCATAGGAGAATAACGTAATGGCAAACCCTACCGGCGCAATGGCATTGTAGTGAGAGTATCAGGCGCAAACGTGCTTGTCGCTGTGGACAAGCGCAGGCCGCAGCGTGTGGTAGTGGAGAAATAAATAGCGGGATAGCTCATCACTATCCCGCTATTTATGCTATTATTTACGCGCCTGAATGTACAGGCAATCTGCGCAAACCATGTCGCCGTCCGCATCCTCCTCTAACCTATTATCGCAACGAGGGCAATAGTCTGCGTCCCATGCAGACAGGGGGATCACCCTTGCAGGGAAAACGCCCTGATTTAATTTATTACGTTTGATGGCATTGTTTGCATTCAGCTCTGTTTTGTAAATTTTGATACGAGAGATTTCTTTCCCCCATCGATTGCAATTCCACCCACCAGACTTCCCCTTTGGAGCGTACCACCCATTGAGGGATACATTTTCGCCAATTACGACGATAAATTGATTGCTCATTTTCCACTCTCCTTTATCGCTGCTTAGTCACCCCGCAGCATTGATTGATTACGCAAACAACATGTCTGCATCATTTGGATTCAAGCCCCACGCTGCCATCTGCGCTCGGTTCGCTTCGTTACGTTGTGCCGCCTGTCGGTCGGCTTCCCGTTTCGCAGCGTTGCGATTGAACTTCGTCGCTGTGGTGATTCCGAACTCGTTGCCCTTGCGCCCGTCTCGGTTTGCTTTGCGTTCTGTGCGCACTGTGGTATAATTGCTCATGAAAGTTCTCCTTTTGAATGGCCGGTTGAGTGTTTAGAGCACTCAGCCGGTTTTTTATTTCCTAACTACTTCGTAACATTAGTATATCACCTTTATTCATTCTTGTATATAGTTTTTGCTTACAGTATTCATTACAATATCCGATGGTTTATTCGGTGTTTAATCGAATACTGTAATCTAAATTGTCAGCAAAAACTATATACAAGACGAAAATAGTGTGTTATACTACCTGTAGGAAATACGAAGAAAGTTAATTCACAGGAGAAATAAAAATGACAAGCTATCGAAATTACAACAATGATTGCAGCAAGGTTTTTGATTTTGTGCAACGCGAATATGTCGCGAACACAATGATGGCGGATTCATCGGATGCAATGTTCGATATGGCAGTAGAACAATACTGCAATGGCGACACGCTGACCCCGGTATGGGTGCGCGGTTATGATGGTGACGAGTGGTTCAATGACTGGCCCGGTGTGGGTGCAAGCCGGACGCAATCCTCAATGAAGGCATTCCGAACTGCGGATGGTCGGATTTTTCGGCCCAGCGCACTGGGCGACCGCTACACCAAAACGAAATTGCGGAATAATTTCCTAGTAGAAGTCCCCAATATCCCATCACAGAATGTGATGGAAGTGAAGCGGAAATGACAGGCCAACAAAAAGCGGCTAACCTACTGGGGGTTAGCCGCTCCACACTTCTACATAAAATTCAGCCCGTTATGATTGCCCTGCATGAGGCTTTCAAGGCGGGCAATGCCACTTCTGACATGCACTATGAGGACGCCGCCATTGAGAGATGGCGTGATTTTCTAGCCACGCTTGACCATCGCGGCGGGCGCAGAAAGAGAGTCGATTACAAAGCGATGTATATGGAATGGCGCAACGCAAGCGGAATTATGGTGACGCCATCTTGACACCCACGCCTAGCGCTGCTACAATCTAATCAGTTGTCGCCAGCGTCAACGCAGTCACGAAAGGAGCGCTCCAAATGGTTTACGCACCGTTGTTCGCCCGTCGTCGGTTTCGTTCGTTGGATTTTAGGCCAAAGGTTTGGCATAGGCGTAGGTAAGCTGAAGGTATTCTGTGTGAGCCAGGTCGTTATGACCTGGCTTTCGTGTTTTAGGCGGCGGCTATCGTGGTTATCGTTCCTGAACTGCCCTTAAATTTAAGGCTACCGCTTTCCACGTAAAGCACACCACCACCGCTGGGCGTGCCACTGGGAGCCGTGCCGTTGGCAATGAAAATCACAAGCACGCCGCTGGCGAACGACGTTCCGCCCAGGCCTAAATTACCGGATGTGTCAATGGATAATTTGACGACGCCTGGATTAAAAATGCGAAACAATCCAGCATTATTGTCGATCTGCCATTGCGTGTAGGTGTTATCCTCTAAAATGATACGAGGGGAGCCACTGGTGACCCCCATACGTACATTGTCCGCACCCCTGGCCGTTTCGCTGACTCCTGTATTGATTTGCACGCCGTCTGGCGACGTTGTGCCGATTCCCAGCCTATCGTTTGCCTGATCGTAAGCACTAGCCGTGCCTAGCAGAATTTTCCCCTTCGTGGCGTGCGCTGTGCTACTCAGGGTTAGGTTGCCACTGGCCGCCGTGTCTCCGTTGAGCGTTTGCCCACCCGATCTACCAGCCAGTAGCGCATAGACCTCTTTCAGATTGCCGTCTACCACAGCGCCCAGAAGATTACGCAGAAAATCCACTGACAGGATTGACACCATCTCCTGATTGCGTTTTTGTGTTGCCATTACCCACCTATCCCGGCCAGCCCAAGTTTAGCCAGCTTTTGATCTAATCGTCTCACCTTGCTACCCCGCAGATTAACCTTATTTGGTATGGCATAGTTGACCGATTCCACAAACATTACCCGTGGGTCATCTTCAATCAGCACAGAGTCGGCCACACGGCCTATCAATAAATCTCTCGCCATAATCCAGCGCCCCGGCAACACTTGCCACGGCATGATAATTTGTCCCGTGTCAGTCAGGATGCGCTGCCCAGGGTCGGCTAGATGTTGGAAATAATCGGCACTTGTGGGGATTGCGCCATAGTGACAAATACGATTTTCGTACACACCAAAAATGTATTTAGCATCTGAACCGTCGCCAAGTGAGGTCAATTCTTTGATAATGGCCCAGGCGGTTTTGTCATCATTCTCGTATTGAGGAACGGCAACCACATTTGATGCAATATCGCCAGTGGCATGACTAATAAAATTGTTTGGTTCAGCGGCGAGTACGGCATTAATTTTTGCGCTCAAATCCATTGTGCCACTACTGACAGTCTGATTGTATTTGTAGGTGTCCAGAAAATGCACATAGCCTAGACAGTCTAGTGTCATGCTCGGAGCACTGCCGCTACCGGCAAAAGTGCGCTCCTGATCAACTTCGGGGTCTCTGTAGATGCGCAAATACTCGTCAACCAGCGCCGATGCTGTGATTGATGTTGCACCACCAGAGGATAGAACATGCGTCAGGATGCCATATTTTGCTTGTGATGCGGCATCCTGTGAATAGCCAGTTTCAGCCCGAACTCCGGTGGTCGGTGTGCCTGATGTTGTATCGAATGTAGAATAGATTAATTTTACTTTGTTAGCGATGCCGATCAACGGCCCAAGTTTAATTGACAGTCCACCTAATGACAGAGAAATTTCGTTAACAAAACCTTCCCAGATCGTCTCACCATCCGGTGACGTGGTGACAATGCGTCTGCCTAATCCATTTTCGTACCAATCTTCCAAAGCAATCTGCTTGTCGGTCATCTGAATCTTTGCCGACCAGTAGCCGCCCATCGCCGCTGTTTCGTGCTCATAGCCATTAATCCGGCTGGTCAAATCGCCCACATAGCCATTGCCGGTTGCCAGCGGTTCGTAAGCCGAAATCGATACTCTGCCAGAAGCACTGTAACTTTTAATTAGCACCGGCGTGCTGGCCGCACCAGGGAAAGTTACAGTTTTCGATTCCGATACGGTAATGGTTTCGCTGACGCTAATGCGTGGCGTGGCTACCGATACCGATACCGTCTCAGTAATAGTAATGGTGTCTGATGCACTAGGCCCACCACGCGAAACAGACACCGATTCCGATACAGTAATGGTATCGGATACGTTGACCGCTGGTGAGGAAACAGTAACGCTGACCGTCTCGGTTACCGTGATTGTTTCGCTTTTGCTGGCGTCGGTCGGATTAATGACTGCCAAGCTGACTGATTCCGATACAGTAATTGCATCAGACACACTGACATTTTGCACCAGTGTAGCAGACACACTCTCGGCAATCGTTACCGTTTCACTTTTGCTAATCAGACTGACCAGGGTGGCCGCAATGCTTTCAGTAATCGTTACTGTGTCCGTACCCACCGGCCCAGTTGCCGAAGGAGCAATGGCAAAACTTGCCGTCCACCATTGTTCGCTGATATTCAAGGTCGCCGTTGTGCTGGCTTCTGTTGTGGCCGTGGTAACAGTTTTGTACCAAACGCCGACTGCCGCCGCCGATGTGCCACTGACCTCCGCAAGCTGCGTCCAACCCGAACCAGACATTGCGCCAAATGGTGTAGTGAGTCCCGCTGACACATCCGTGATGCAAACACGGATGGCTAGACAATTATCTACTGTGGTTGTGATGGCCGGGAAGGTTGCCGTTCCACTGCTGCCGCTTGAAGATGCCGGGCTAGCGTTGATGCCGCTGCCACCTGTCACGCTGAACGCTTGCCACGCTTGGCGCTCCGTGGTGCCCATCGTGACCGTGTAATCGGACTCAGCGCCGCCACTTGTTTTGTATGCTACGCTAGCCGTTGCTGCGCTTTGAAATGCCTCATCGATGTACAGTTCGGTAAAGCTGCCATCGTAAGTAAATGTCTGTGCGTTTAGGTCAGACCCCATACAAATAAAAACCAGGTCGTTAGCCGGTGACGTGCTTGGATGCACTACCGTTACACTGGTTGTATTTGATGAGTTAAAGCCGGTTATATTGCCGGTTTGAATCGATGGGGCCATAGGTTAGGAACTACGCAAGCCTAAATAGCGCTGTTGGCGGCTAATCTGAATTTGTGCGATATTTACATCATAACCGACGATGTTATCGCCCTGAACAAACCAGATATTTGTACTGGTGTTGGCTGGCAAGGATGCTGAATTCCTGTATACAGCCGACAAAACCTTATCAATTCTTGTCCCGGCTAATGTTTTTTGCAGTGCTCTTAACTCGTATTTGGGGTAGGTGATGCTATCAATATCCACAGTGGCAGATGCAACGTCAGTGTAAGCTACGCTTGTGAATGTACCGCTCCATTCGTCAACCGGCAGTAAAATCAAATCATAAAAATCAAGCGTGTAGGTATTGACCGTCACCGCCTCAATTGATATGGCGAAGCTGCCAAAGTTTTCGCTTTGGCGAACTAAATTTGTTGGGGGGATCTGGATGTAGCCCAGATCGATCAATGTCTGTGGATTTGTAATGGTTTTTGTTTGTCCAGTGAAAGCTAACGTACTGGTCGCAATGACCACTGGGTTGGTTAGAGGCGCATACAATTTATATCTAATTTGCGTTGTCCCGCCAACGTTCCCAATATTCACCCTGACAAACAATCGAAAGCGGCCATAAAATTGATTAGCAATTGCTGACGTGAATTGCACGTTGAAGCGCTCTTCAAATGTTGTGCTGCTTATGCTTGTGTACCTAATCAAAAATCCTGTTGGAGAGATAGAATAGGTGTAATAAGCTGTATCAGTACTGGTTGTTACCGATACCCCGCTTGGATTATCAGCCGTCTTCACATTGATATACGCCGTGAAACTTGACCCCCGATCATTGTCTCTTATACCAAACAGAATGGAGCCGGGATTCTCTGCTGCAATGCGCGTGATCAACGTCTTGATTCTGGCTAATGCATTGATTGATCCTGTTATCTGAGTTGACGCCACATTCACATACGGAATTACCGCCGAATACACATGACGATTCTGCTGCCTAGCCGAAGTCACCGTGCCGGTTTTTGCCGAAACTCTAGCCCGTATCCAATATTTTGAAGCCACACCGTTGACCGTTTCGGTAGCCCAGGTGTAATCAGGATAGAGCAAGACAAAAATGATACCTGTGCTATTTAGCTGCGGCGTGCCTTGCGGTGATGAGCCGATGGTCGGCCAACCCGCCGCGCCATCGGAGAATTCCCACGTTAATGTATAGGATGTCGTGGAAGACATTGCCGTCGAAAGGTCGAGGATTAAACCCCTGAACGGATAGGACGATCCAAAATAACAGATACTCCCCACGGCGATTGTACCTGAAAACAAATTATATGGCGTGGCACCGGACAACAGATTTGACCCAAAACTACCCGTAAACGAATAGATGTGCGACAGACCATCATTGCGCGCACTTGCCACATAGACGCCAGTGGTTGACGCCGTGCTATGCTTTGTGTGCGAGATGGCAACCGCCGTCCCCGTCCCCGGCGCATTTTCTGTCCATGCACCATGCTCAATACCCAACACGATACCATCCGCCACATAGGGCGGTGATGCCGTGTTGAATGGCTGCGCATAGGGGTCTTGATATTCGGGGAAAGTAATATTGTAGATGATGGCATAGCGCGGGTTAGACTCACCTTGTGCTTGCGCTTTGATATACACCGGCTCATCAGCCCATTCGGATTGCCAGTAATTTGCCGCCTTTTCAATCAGCCCGTCAAGCCGCTCTTGCTCCTGAATAATTTCATTGTGACTACGGTAGCTAAATTTAATCGTCAGCGCGTCATTGACGTTTCCCTTCACGCTGTAGGCTAAATGTCTGCCAGTCGCCAGCGGCGAATCTTGCCAGTAGCCGCCGTCTTTCATCTGTGCGCGACCGGGCGTGTAGCTGTCAATACCGATGCCCCACCCGTTTTTGTTGAGCGCCATTAGGTCAACCGTGGTTGTGCCGTCCGTGATTACAAATAGTGATAGCATTAGGCCATCATCCCCTCTACCACCTGGCGCACTCTGTGCTCAAACATTACATCGTCCATACCGTTGCTGATTGACACGCCACCCATGTTGACATTCATCGTTCGCTGCCCACCGGCATAGGCGTAAGGCAACGGTCGCAATGCCTGGTTAATTGCCATGATCGGTTTGTCGGCCATCGATTCCATGCCCCGACTAAAGCCCTGCATTACCCGCTGCCCGATGTCGATAAACACTTTCGATGGCGATGCGATACCTAACCCGTTTTTGACCTTGTCGACCATGCCGTTAACCATGCGAGTGGCAAAGGCTAACAGGTCATCTAGTGAGGCATCAAGGCCAAAATGGGTATCAGCCAGCACGGTTTGAGCACCAGCCGCAGAAAAAGTGTCATTGACCTGCTTGATCAGATCGGTTTGAAATTTGAGATAATCCAGTTGACTTTGCTTGTCATTCAGCGTTTGCACCTTCTCTGCACCAGCCACATATTTCGCCATTAGGTCAGCGCGCTGGCTGTCCAGTAACACAGCTTCCCGCAAGGTCTTCAGCATCGGGTCAAGCACCTGCGTCTTGTACAATTGCGCTACTGAGTTAGTAGGCGATAAATTTAGCAGGTTGGCAGGGATGCCCTGGATTAACTTTAGCTCGTTTTGCGTGCGCCGTAGCTGCTCTTGCGCAATGCGCAAGGTCAGATTATTGATGTCAGATTGTGGCGTATTTGCGCCCCAGGTGGACTCACCAGATAACTGCAAGCCCAGGTCTCTGGCTTTTTGCAGCAATGCAATTTGACTGTCCAGTGATGCCTGTTGCGCTTTGTACTGGTTGAGTTGTGCCTGAATGTTATTTGATTGCAGCGTGGATAGTTGCGATTGCAATTGATTCAACTGCGCATTCTGAACATGAGCATAGACTTCAACCAGCGCCCGAAGCGTGCTGTCATTCGCAATATTACCAAAGGCGTCAGCGGGAATGTCGGCCGACAAGTCTCTTGCTTGTTTCAGCAGGTCAACCTGCTTTTTCATTTGGTCGAGGCGGGTGGCTTCATCGGAGATATTGAAAAATCCCTCAATATTGCTTGTGGCTCCGATTTGTGCAGCCAAAGTGCCGCGTTGATTGACCAAATCTCTAAAGCGGTTTTGTTCATCAAAAGTCAAGCCCTGTCGGTCACTAATTTGCGTGTAGGTGGCAATCTGTTTGTCTACGTCTGCGATTTGTGCCAACAATCTATCGATGCGGATTTTACCGAAATCGGTAGCGACATTTTTCAGCGTGTCAGCGATAACTTGCGCTTGGTTGGTCAGCGCATCTGTGAACGGTTGCAATACAAATTTACTGATTAACGAATTGCGCCGGTTGATGACTTCATTGTTCAACTTTTGCTGCGCAAGTTTTGTCACCTCAAAAATGGAATCGGCCAGCTTGCCAGGGTCGGCACCGATACCCATCCATGTATCACCCAACACGCCACGCGGGTCTAGGCCAGCTTTTTCGATTTGGTCAAGCAGGTCAAGCTGGACAGTAAGCGAGTCATTGATACTTTGCACCGCCGCAGACATGCCGGAATGATTCGCGCTAGGCGACATGTCAGCTAGTTTTTTGAATACACTAAGCAGCCCGCTGGCTACGTCTTTTGTTTTGGCGAGTCCTGTGGGTAAATCCCAGTAACCACTACCACCGATGTTACCTTTTGGCATGGCGAATAAAAACAAATCCTTAAACTCGCCTTGACGAATCGCCCATTCATCTTTGAGCCCAGCCACGAAACCTTGAATGACGTAGCGGCCTATTGCCATAAATACTTTCGATGGCGATTCAATACCAAGCGCCTTTTTTACCCAACTCGGCAGAGCGTTTGCGATGTCAAGCATTTTCTGCTTCAGCGCATCTTTAGCCGCTTCTAGGCCAGCGGTAATGCCGTCGATGATGTCTGTGCCAAGCTGTTTGAATGAGGCAACGGAATCAGTCCAAACTTTTTTGGCGGCTGTAATGATTTCGTCAAATTTCGCAACTACCGGGCTTTTCCCTTCAACGAGTGCGCCGATACCGGCCACAACACCATCAAGGATGCTTTTGCCTACAGTGGTAAATACTGTAGATGCCGCATTCCCTGCGATACCAAGTAGGCTTAAAATTCCATCGATTGCCGTTTTAAATATAGCCGCTGTAAATACTATGACATATCGCAATCCATTCCATAGCGCCAATGCTAAATTCATGCCAACCTGTGTCCAGTTTACGGTTGTTACCAGAGCGTAGGCCCAGCCAAGCGCCATGTTACCAAAGGCTTTTAATATGTCAGCGCCTATGCTGATAATGCCAGCGATAATTGCAGCGCCTAGTTTCCCTAACTCCGGCGCAATCTTGACAATCACGTCAGCTATCCAACTCAAGAAAGCCGAGGCCCACAGTAGCAAATAGGATGCAATTGTTAGCGTTTGTCCTAATATCCATCCGAGGATATATCCTATGTACAAGCCGAGTTTTGGAACAATGTCGGCTGATGCCTTGACAATCCATGATACTAAAGCCTCAGCCCACTTGATCATCGCAATCAGCAAGTCCGGTAAATTCTCTGCGATATACGACAAGATACTGATCGCCCATATCGTGATTTTTGATTTGGCCTCAGTTGTAGCATCAACAATCCATTGCCATGTTGCTTCCGCCCATTTAACGAAGCTTGCCTTCCAGGTAGGTAACTGGCCTGCTATGTAGTTGGATAATCTGGTGTACCACTCGCCAAGCTTTGCCCCGATCAACCCGGTAGCATCGACAATCCATTGCCAGGTAGCTGTAGCCCAGTATGCCAATTCCGCTTGCCATGTGGGTAGCTGACCAGAGACGTATGTGGATAACTCGGTGTACCATGCACCCAATTGTGCGACAACTAACGCCGTGGCATCAACTATCCATTGCCATACCGCATTGCCCCACAATGCCATAGCAGCCAACCAGGTCGGGTAATTTGTGACAATGTAGGTCGCTAGTGCGGTATACCACTCTGTCAATTTTTGCGTAACAATCGGGATAGCATCTGTAATCCACTGTGAAGCGGCTACACTCCACTCTGTGAGCTTGGCCGTCCAGACGGGCAGATAGGTTGTGACCAAAGATGATAAATCGGTAAATAGTGTAGTGGCTGAAGTTTTAGCGCCTTCCCAAATGGCCGCAACGTTGGTAAATTCCGTTTGATTGCCTAGCGCAAAATTTTTAATCTCAGTTAATGCGCCGCCAAAATGCTCGGCAACCGAGGATGTAAATGGAGCAAGAGCGCCAGTGATATAGGTGATGGCTGCAATTGTGCCGGTTTGGATGCCCAGGAAATTGGATTCCCACGCATTGCGCAATGCGGCAACGGCCAACAATACAGCGCCCACCGTGGCTATCACCGGCAGTAGTGCTGCAATAAAGCCATAAATTGCAGGGATAACCACGGAAGCAATGGCTAGGCCAACCGTAATGAGTACGTCTTTCCACGATACAAATGAGGCAATAGCGCTGATAATTGGAGACAATATTGCTGTTGCCGCCATGACAAACGACTGTGTTTTTTCAACGATGTTTTGAATAATCGTCGCCACATATATGCCGGTTTCGCCGAACCCAGACATGGCTATGAAAAAAGCGCTCATTGGTGATACACCAGCAGTCAGCGCATTTCTAAATGCATCAACAGCGGTAGCGACCTGACCAAAGAAATCGATCAGTTGATGCCCGTACTGCGAAACCCACTCGCTGGCCCATTGTGTCAACTCTCTAAGCACGGGTAAAAACTTCTTACCAATGGCCGATTGAACAGCATCAATTTGACCCTGTAGAATCTCGAAAGCGCCTTTGAGATTTGTTACACGGATGATAGCCTGTTGGTTTGCATCTACGCTATCAATGGAATTTTTCAGTTTGTCGAATTCTTCGGCACCGGTGCTTGCCAGCGCAAACGCTGTACGCATGGCATCAGTGCCAAAAATGATAGAGGCGGACTGATTTTTTTGTTCTTCGGTTAATCCACTAAAAGCCTTCTGAAGCAATCCAGAAACCTCGGTCATGGACTTCATAGAGCCATCGGCGTTATAGAAGTTAAGCCCTAGCCTCTTCATTTCCGTGGCTGCTTTGTCTGTTTGTGGCGTCAAACGTTGTAGGAATGTTTTGAAACTCGTACCGGCATCACTGCCACTGGAAAACAATGGCGATGTAGCAGCGATGGTAGCGTTAAAATCCTCAAAACTTACACCAACAGAAGCGGCCACGCCGCCGCCAGCGGCCAGCGCCATACTGTAATCACTAATAGTAAAAGTGGATTTACCTACTACACCAGCAATATTACTTACGGCATCCTCTAAATCTCCAGTTTTAATACCAAAGATAGACATTGAATGCGCGGCGATATTGGCGGCCATCGTTAGGTCTGCGCCGGTAGCATTGGCGAGTAAAACCGTGGAATGGGCAGCACCATCAAGGACGGCTTGCGCAGGGACGCCCGCCGAAACAAGCTGATTGATGGCGTCAGCCGCTTCGGTTGCCGTCACCTTTAGATTTGGGTCTAAACCCAAATCGGTAATCTCTGAATCAAATGCTGCTGCCGCCTTCTCTGCACCACCAAATGCCTTGACGGTATCGCCATCCAAAATCGATACAATGCCGCTGATCTTTTCCTCCAAATCAGCGGCATTTAAAATTCCTTTGCCGACCCAAGCACCGATAGCGGCAATCACGGCAGCCGAAGCTGTGGCAACTACAGCAGACGCCCTGAGCGCCGCCCCGCCAAAGTCTTGAAAGTGACCAACAGCGGCACCGGCAAAACTAGCCGTCTTGCCGTTCATGTCATCGATAGCGCTTTGATACTGCCCAGCGCCACGAAGAAAAGCATCTATATCAAGTGTGGCTTGTAGTCCTATCTGCTTTGCCATTTACCGACCTCTACCTTTACTGCGCTCAGATTCCATTTTGTCCTCATGCACCTGGTCATCGTATGCGGCCATTGTTGCGGATACATCCTCATAGCCTAGCATCTGCGCTTTGCTGGCGTCACTCTCGTTATCCCACTGGTCAGGCGTCAAGCCCCACGCCTTCGCCGTCTTCAACTCCATGAATCTGCTCGCTGTCCACCACTTCCCCTTCTGCCGAATCAACAGTGAGTCTACCGGTTTCCCGTCGCTGCCGCCGTACCGTACCGCGAAAGGAGTCTTTCGCCGTCTCCACCATGTCGGCCTTGATGCCCGTTTTCGACATGATACGGGTCAGCAATTCGTTGATGTCGTCTACGTTCAGCACACGGGTTTTGAGATAATGCACCCGTAAGTCTTCGGGGTCGTCAGGGATAATGACACCAAACTTGCGCTGTATCTTTGTCCACGGCGCATCAAGGTCAACGGTGAATTGTGTATGGGTGCCAGCCGCCAAGATGTAATCGTTCATCTCTTGATTAATCTTGCCCTCGGCTTCAGCTTTGTTGGCAAGATAGCGTTTCCACAGCGCTTTGTCGGCGTCATCAGTTGCGGTGGTTTCATCATGCTCTCGCAGTTCTTTCCCGCCGCCGATGGTCTCCACTTCGTAGGTGGGAATAGCCGGGATGGGGTACTTCTTGCGTAGCGCTTCAGTGACCATTGCCATTTCAAATGGTCGAATAGCTAAAAGCTCAATCGCCGTGCCATTTTCGGCGGTAAAAATGTCCGCCTGGTCAATCGTTTTACTCATTGCGTCCTCAGTTCATATTTAGCGAAACGGCTTCGTGCTGAACTGAGGACGCAGCCCAATCACACGAAGCCGTTTTGCCACAAAGTAAATTAGATGTTGGTCGCCTTGATGACAACGCCAGTCGTTCCACTGACATTGCCGCAAGCCCATACCAAGTTATTGTTACAAACACTGATGTCATTAAGTCCGGCGTTGGTCGGTGTGGTGTATTTCTCCCAGGTATAGCCGCCATCAATGGTGCGAAAAATGCTACCCACCGGTGAAGCGGTATCGTGGATCATCCAACCGATTAGGCTGTTAACAAACTTAATGGCGTGCGTACTACCGGCTGTATCGTCGGTGTAACGGCGTCTTGTCCAGGTGGTGCCGCCATCCAACGTGTAATACAATCGACCGTTGGCCGTGCCAACCCAAGCGCGCTGCGCATCCAAAGCGAAAATGCTATTGATGGTAGAGCCTGCGCCGCTGGCCGTTACCGTCGCCCAGGTTGTGCCGCCGTCCAAACTGCGTAGAATGGTATCAGATGCACCGGCCGCCCACACCACACGGTTTGATGCCGCATGGACGCAATGCAATGCGTTGGTTGTAGCCACGCCTGCGCTCTGCGTTGACCAAGTAACGCCGCCGTCACTGCTGAAATAGATGTAGCCGCCATTTGTGACCATCCACACGGTATACTGATCCAGAGAGAATAAACCCTCGCTGTTTTGCGTATACTGTGCGTTGGTCGAGCCAACGTTGACTAGATTCCAGGTGGTGCCGGTGTCGTCACTGTAGGCGACTTCAGCCGGATTACCAGCGTCAGTTGTGCCACGAGAAACAATGACACGGGTGACGGTTGAAGAAATAGGGAAGCATGTGATGCCTCGGATATCCTCGGTTACGGCGAATGGGTCGGTAGCGGTAGCCGTCCATGTGGAACCGGCGTCACTGGTATACAGCACGTCGGTCGTGGTAGAAGGCGAGCCGGTCGGCGCATTGCCGGTAGCATAGCCAGTAGTGCAGATAGCTTGCGCCGCACCGCTGTCAGTGGCACAACGCACGCTATTACAAAACTGAATATTGTTTAGCGAAATTGTGCTACTGATGGACTGACGAACCGGTGTCACCTGATAAATCTTGTGAACTGGCGGAAAGGCAGAAATGCTGAATTTCTGAGAACCGAGATCGTCGGTCTCTTTCATTACCACATTTTCATAGGATTTGTCACCCACAAGGCAGTTATTTAGAACATAAGTGCGCTTATAGTTAGTGAACAAATCCGCTTTGCCAGCGTCCCGGCTGTGGAAAAACAGCGTCACTGGACAGCTAATCGTTTCCAGATAACTGGCGACCTCGCCGATGTACGTAGTAAGCGCCGTCTTCACTGGGTCAGGCGGGCTAATCGATGCGCCTACCGTGCGCCAGCCGGTGCCATCCGTGGTAAAACATCGATAGAGCGTGTCAATTAAGCCGCCCGATTCGTCGATGCTGTCCACGTCTGTACACCCCAGATAGTAGGGGATAGTGTTTGGCCCGCCTGTTTGAATCCAGGCAGCACCGTCTTTCGTTGAAAAGGCTTCACGAGCCATTTTGAGAACTCCTTTGTAACTTCACATTGCTAAGTAGCTCCTGAAGTATGCTAGCAGTTGCGGCCAGCAATGCCCCATGCACTTCGTTAGGTCTACTCTGCAAATCTTCTATAGTCCAGATACCGGACTGTTTGAGCCTGGCATTAAACATAGATGGCGTGACCACCTGGCTAATGTAGGCTGTCCAGTCCTCACCAAACGGTATCCCGCGCTCTGGATAGTTCACGATTGCGGATTGTCCCGATATATCAACAATCATGTCAGGTGTCACCAATGCCCGTTGGGAAACACCGTCCTCTATCCATTCCACGAGATATATGTCATTGTGCTGTTGCACAAGTTTGGTTATGATCATTAAATTGCGTGTCCTGATTCTTTTCTGAATTCCCGCAAGGCGTCTTCCATCTCACTCTTGAAGCGGGATTGCCATTTGTCGGCAATCACTTTGTCAAAGTTTCTTGCTTTCGTGCCGGGATGGTGGACGATCTTTGCATATGCAATGCTGCCTGACGCGCCGCCACTACCTGATGCAAGTACGCCGGGTGATGTCTTTGCAGCGTAGCCGGTAGCAAAACGCAACATCTTCGCATGTACTGGTCTGATGATATGCGGTGGCGTACCATCGTTGACGTATCCGTAAATTTCGTCATCAGTGCCAACCAAAACGGCTGGCCCCTGGCCTTTTGTACTCACATCGATGGAGAATTCGACTTTATGCTCCCAAGTTTTTGTGGTCTCTAGGAAGTCACGCTTCATGGCGTTTCCGATTTTACGAGCTTTGTTAATGAGCGTGATTCGCAAAGATTTATCCTTGAGTCTTGCCGGTTTTATTGTTTTCCAGGCTAAAGCGGATGCCATTAGACCACGCCACCTTTCCAGTTGTTCGGCATGAGTTTCGCCACCCGTTGCCATGCTTTGACCTCACCTACACGGGTGCCAAATGGGTTTGTAAAAATATCCATGTTGGGCGTGCGAACATAGGCGGCATCCTTCGTGCTTTCGGTCAGGTCGCGGCGTAGCTCTTGCGTGACGTTGCGCACGTTGTTGCAACTGCATACTGAGTATTCCATGCGTGCCACGGCTAGCCACACCACTGCCTGAGCCAGATAATCATCAACAGGATTAAGCGATTGCCCAGACAAGAATCGATTCGACAAATGCCCAGCCTGGTAATAAAGCTTTACCTGGTCAGGGTCACGCGCCACGCTAAACCCTTCGCTAACCCACAATCCTGTATCCTCATCGTAACTACCAGGGAACGGCGCGATAATCCCGGCTTCAGCATCACGAATGGCAAAACAACCTGTCTGTGTGGTCAGCGTGCAAACTGTGCAACCGACCCCGGCGCATTCTGGACAGGCGAACGGCGCTGTATGCGTTGGTTCCCAGTAAAATGTTGCGCTCGTGCTACTGGTATCTGCGTACTCGTGGTACACATCCACGGTCGTGACAAAGTTCGTTGTCGCCTCAATATCCACAGCGCTAAAATCATTGCTGGTCGGGTAGGCTTCCCAAAGCGAGGGATTAATGAATAGCCAGCTATCAGCGGTAATGGTCAAGGTGGTGCCACTAATGGTTTTTGATTTTACCGGCCTAATCTCCCATTCAGGAGCGCCGGATTTTCCAGCCGTGTAAAGTTTAATTTCGTCTACATCGTCAAGCACCGTGCTTGTGGTAATTGTCGCTAGTTCTTTCCACCCGTCGCCATCGGCATCGCTATAGGTGACAGTTGTGCTAGTCGCAATGGCCGATACCGCCCGTTGGCCTGGACTGATAACTTTGCCCCAGGTAGCGTCAACCGACTTACCTAGTCCTCTGATGTCCTGCCCGTAAGCCGACAAATCACGCCGATAAAAACGAGGGTAATCATGGACTTCTTGCACTACCCACTCAGGCCCCACCGCATAGCCTAGCACATGGCGTATTTCAGTTTCGGCGTCATAGAGCGCTTGAGCCACTTCCTCACGGCCAACCAACTCGCCTTGAGATTGCCAAGCGTGTTGCGGCCACACATCGGAGCACCCACCCAACAACGGCCAACAGGTATCAGCCCTAGCGCCGTTAAAATGCACCGGGTTGATCGCCAGTAATCTAGCGAATGTATCCAAACTGACAATCGTTGGTACGGATGCTCTTGCCATGATCAGCCTACAGATTCACCAAGCGAAATAGTATCGGCCACCTCGATATTGATTGTGTCACTCATAGAGCGATCAGTCAGCACAAATAAGGTTGACCAAAAAAACGCCGTGCGCAGCGGTCGATATTTGCCGTTCAAATGTGTCACTACATCTACGTCGCCATGAATGTCTAGCGCCGTTTGCAATTGCGGAATCAATTCGCTAATTTTCATACCGGGAATTCCTGACCATTCATATTGATGTGCTTGCAAAAAATGTTGGTATCCACCAGCATCGGCCACTTCATATTTTGGTATTCGCTCCAACCGGCCTTCGCAAAATAGTCACCTTGAATCACTTTTGTACACCAGTCCAAATCACTCGTGCCGCTCATTGTGTTGAAGGTGCCAGTCTGTGGGTCGATCCAAATGTTGTTGGGCGTGTTAAATACTCGCCTGGTTTTAATGCCATTCAGCGAATATTCTTCGCTGTCTTTCCACATCTCTCGAATGATACCCATGTGGATTAACAAACAGCCAGTCGGTACACCGTCGCACCACACTTTGTCGCCTAATTTCCAGTCTGTTACAAAAGATGTTCCACGGCCACGGTAGAGCAGTGGTTCACTTGGCATCGAACGGGTATAGTAAAGCCCGCTAACAATCGGGTGCCGCTTCTCCCTGATGTATTCGTTGATGCGAATGAAGCCATCAGGCGGCAAAATCACATCATGCTCTAGCAGAAATAACCATTCAAAATCATGCTCAATTGCCTCTTTGACAATCAGATTTTGAGCGTCGGCCACCTGGTAGCGTAGTGGCATGTAGCTATTCATAAACTGCAACATGTTGACCATGCTCCAGTTCGTCGGAATGATTTGCCCGTACCTGGCCTGCACCCATTTGATATGCACTAAGCCGGTTGTAGCCGTCCCAATGAGCAGCCGGTTAACGTAGCCAGGATCACCGCTGTCTTGAATGACCGTGCGGTATTCCCTGACTGGTGAAGTGGTCATAATGCCACCTCATCCAAACTGCGCTTAACCAACACAACTTCAATGTTGGCATCAGGAGACCACGTAAGGTGCTTGATGCGCCACGGCTTAGGCTTGTAGATACTCCACAATAGACCCTGCGTGTTAGGATCGGCAGGATTAGCCAAAACAAACGGGTCGAAATATGCCCAGCGCGCCTCATTAATAGCGTTGCAATGCGACGGGTCTTGCAAAAATCCATCGCTGCGACCATGTGGTACGGCTATGGCGAACTCGCCGCCCACTTTGAGCACCCGCCAAGCTTCATCCATGAATGCAATGAACATAGGGCCAGTATTATAGATGCCCACATACTCCATAACTTCTGTGGGGCTAATTAGCCCTTTGTCAATCAAGAGACGAATTAATCCAAGCAATTTCGGGTCGGCCTGAAATGGCGGGATATGCTCAAGCAGGTGGCTAGCGATGGCTGTCAAAACTGATTCGTCTGGCAGCGGCCACGGAAACATCGTCACATCATGCACAATATCCACGCCGGGCAAGTCTCGCACGTCCATACCCACGAAGCCGTGCTGCTTATTGCCGCCGCACCCAATGTCGAGTCGAATACCGCTGTTTTTTTCCAACAATTTGTTAATGTTCATTTTCCTTGCGCGTCCTCACTTGGAAATAAAAAATGATAAAACTTACTGTTTAAGCAAATGTAATACTGTATGTCACGTTGACATTTTGATTTGTCGCTACCGAACTACTGGCATAAGTATTTCCTGCGAAAATAGTAGCAGCACCTTGCGTGCTCGTAGCCGCCAACGCAATATTGCTGATGTTGGCGGTCGCTGTTACGAAGCTGTTAGCACTGCTGAAAGTGGCCGTAAATTGCACGGTTTTGCTTGTGCTTGATGTAGCCGCCGTGATCGCTTGGCGCTTGACCACTTCACCCGATAGCGTTGTATCGCTAGCCGCTGGTGCGCCACCTGTACCGAGTAGCGCATGGGTGATCTGACTACTACCGGCAATAGCACCTAGCAGTTTGCAGAGAAAGTTGTTAAACCCGTCGTTTGTTACCTGGTTTTGTCGCCAGCCGGAATCGCCAACTAGCTCGCCGTTCTCCTCAATATGAAGGCGGAAAAAACCTTTAACTCGAATACCATCCTGATTCATGTTTACCCCTTCAGGCGATCAATAACGATAGCGCCCGCCGATAGCGCAAAAGGCAGAAGCAACCACACCGACAGAACCGGCATGGCATAAAGCGCAACAGACAATACCAGTCCAACCCACACCGACAGGCACCACACACACGTAAAAGCTTCAGCTACAACGTTCGTACCAATGCGCCTCAAATCTTCGTCATAGCGCACGCCTAACCAGTAGCGCATACGTTCTAATAGGTTGAATGGCCCGTATTCATTTACGAGTAGCGATGTAATGCGCCAGGTTGCCAGCGCTAAAATTAGATAAGCCATAATTTTGAATAAAAAAAGGCGCTATCCCATTTCTGAGATAGCGCCTCATAACTACGAACGCGGGTACTATTTAATTGTACTGATTAGAATCGTTCTAGCTAGCGTTTTCCTTCGCTACGAATTGACTACGTGCTATACTGAGGGTCGATGGCCGATAATGAAAATCCAAATTAGTCCAGCCAGTAAAGTCTATCTTCAAGTTTTGCCCGCAGGACAACAGTGCAGGATCAACAAATAAAATTTTTACGCTGCCATCTTTTTCGTCGCTGAATAGGATTTTCATTTCGTCATTCATCTATGCAATCCTAATTGGCTCACCCAACGGCTGTTGCTGTGGTGTCAATTCTGCCACTCTAGCCGATGATGGGTCAGGCACAATCATGTAAATGGTCGGTTGTGCTCGAACATCGGCCAGAAACATTTTGAACGCTGGGCTATTAGAATCCTTATAGCCATATTGCTGACGTGTTACCATACCCACTGTTGGGCGTGTGCCAACTCGATTGCCGGCCACTTTCACCCACACAATGTCAGCGCTTGTCACATTTTGCGCCGGTTGGCCGCTGGCCTGTAAGGGCATGGCTAATGCCGCCGCCTGAACTACTGGATTCTGTTGTTGTGGCCGACCGCCACCGCACCCGCTACACGCCATTGCTGGAATCTCCTCATATTTTCTTCGCATATATTGTAGCAGACTTTCCGCAATTTGTCTACCACTTTCACGCCTGTTTCCAGTATAAAAACGATAATTGACCAACGGCTCTGTGATGCGCTCGAAGCACTTGCCCGCCCGCGCCATTCTAAGCCAGTAATCCCAGTCTTCCCAAGACGCCATTGATTCATCAAAGCCACCAATTTCATCATGCCACACTTTAGGCACAAGCGAACAAATCAGGTTCCAGATGTAGAACTGATCCGGCTTAATCAAGCGTGGTTGTCGAATGGCCTCCTCACAATCATAATTCGAGGCATTGTGAATCATCACCGCCGCTTGCGTTTTGGCGTTGTAAGATACAAGGCGCTCGCCCATCTTCAGGCGCTCGGCTTCTTTTGGCTCAATAAATGCATGGCCGTAGTAATCGCCGTAAATAATCGCTTGACTATTGTTCCAGGCTATTAGCATCTTCTCCAGCGTGATAGGTCTAAGCCAGTCATCGGCATCGAGGAACAATAGCAGCTTGGCGCGAGCAATCTTTGCCCCGGCGTTGCGTGCGGCGCCAGCGCCTACTTTGTTGGTATAGACTGGCCGCACAAATGGGTAAGCCATCAACAGCGCATCATAATTGCGTTCACCTGTGTCAAAGACGACAATCGCTTCCCATTTGCGATACTGTTGCGCCTCAAGGCTGTCCAGCGCATCTACCAAATATTGCACGTGGTCAGACCCACAGGGGATAATCACCGATACCGCTGGCTCATCGTATTGCCGGACGGCGTGCGATTGACGACCCTCTGTCGCAGGCGCCATCGAAGCGAACGGGTGGCGCTTGTCCGTCATCCACGGATGACCTGATTGATATTTAGATTTTACGTGCTGTGGATTACCGCTCACCTGACCAGACTTCCACGAGTAAACAAACATAGAATTAACGGCTTTTTCGTAATTTTCACCATTGATTCGTCCCGTGCCTATGATTTCATCCCTGGTCGGCTCCCTACCTAAAACCTTTTTCAGTTCGGCATATATATCAACCAATGTTGCAGCCGGTTCAATCTGGATGGCATTGAACCCTAATGCGCCAACGCGCAACCACATCTCAGCATCTTCCTCGCCAGCGCCACTTTCGCAATATCGGCTCCGTTGTCCGCCTGTTCGTTCCCACACATCACGCCGCGCGACATTGCAGGTCGGTAATGGGTTGCCGCCTGTCAGGACTACATTGTAATCAAATCGCCCCGGCCATCCGCTTAAACCCTGCGCTCCATCTGGTAAAATGTAATGCAATCCACTATAGGCAATACCCATCGAACGATCATTCTCTAGCGCTCTAACGCATAACTCTAAAAACAGGGGAGCTATGGCGTCATCTCCGTCGAGCATGCATAGATAGAGACCCGTTGATTGCCTAAATCCCTTATTCCGTGCCGCCGCCACGCGCTGATTATCCTGGTAGATATAATGAAATCGACGATCATTCTTAATTGCGTCCAGAATGATTTCTTTTGAATTGTCAGTAGAGCCATCGTCAACAATGATGCATTCAAGATTGGACAAAGACTGCCTCTTGACGCTACTAATAGTACGAGCAATAGATGCAGATTTGTTGTAACAAGGGATCACGACACTGACCAATGGCAATGGCAGTAAAATGTCTGTCATTTCAGTAATTGCAACGCTTTTCGTATACAGGATTCACAAAAACAAATTGAACCATTATCCGAATCCTCCGCTAATTCGACATATTTTTTCATTCTTAATTGACAAGACCAACACAATGGCAGCCTAACCCATTCGTTGATCCTATATTCGCCCATAATTTTTATGACATCTGAATCGCCAGCATTATCTGGCAGATTTTTTAATCCCTTATATATTTCCTCGCATGTCAGACCGTTCCACCGGAAAGTTTTCCAGTCCCCCTCGTTTGCATCAGTGCTGTATGCGCCTAAACTCCAATCTATTCCACCCCGGATTGGATTCACCTCAGATTTATGTACTGTGGCGTACCGAAGCCACCGCTCTGGCAATTCTTTAATCTGCTCGCGTATCGTTTCTTCGGAAATTTCAACTAATCTCATGATCCCTCATCTATCGCGTACGGCCTGCCATGCGCCAACATTCTAAGCGTGGCGTCATAGATGCCACGTAGCTTCAGCATGACGCTTTGCCAGGTAAACAGCTTGGCAAGTTCAGCCCCGTTAGCGCCCAGCGTATCACGGTGCTTTAAGCAATAGTTTAGGCCCTCGGCTAAATCCTCATAATCGCCAGGTCTGGCGAGATAGCCGTTCACGCCATGCTCGACCATCTCCATAATGCCGCCATGTGCAAAGCCCAAGACCGGCACGCCACTAGCCATCGCTTCAAGAATGCCGATGCCGAACGTTTCTTTGACCGATGCCAGATAGACCGCTGACCGTTGCACAGCCACCCTCATTTCGGCATGAGGAAGCAACCCAGTTGCCTTAATATTTGGCGTGGCGTTGTCTGGTGCAAAGGTGGTCATAAATGGCACTTGCAGGAAGCGTTGCGCTAGCTTGCCCACAGCAATGGGACTACATACATCAACACCCGATCTGTTTTTATTCCACAGCACGTATCCTTCGTTCGGCTCTTTGTGCTGCCACTCTTGCCAGTCGATGCCATGCGGTAGGATGTAAGGATTCAGGTGCATATCGCGTTGTAATGGTTCAGCCACCCAGGCGCTTGGCACGGTAACGGATGTGGCATAACGGATAGAGTCGATTACATCCCGGTTGGCTTTCCACTCCCAGTAGTGAGCATCGTAATCCGCCGTCCAATAGATTCCATGAAGGTGACTGACCAGCGGAGCGTTGGCTGTGGCGTACTCTTTGCTCATGCCCGCATGAACGGCTAGCAAATCATAGGTTGACTCATTTGGCTCCACAAAATCAATGCCGACAGATGCACCGTGCTCTGTCCATTTTCTACATATCGTGTGGATGCCGCTTTCGCCTGATGTCAGGTTGAGAGCGGAGGGTATCATTTTAACTCTCAACTAAAAAAACTCCTTAACCTTATCGCACACGAACATCACATCGTCATCACTAAGCGCTTGGTGCAGCGGCAACAATAGCGTGTTGTTTGCCGCCCATTCTGCGTTGGGCAAGCTATCGCCGGTTTTTAGCGCCCAGTGTAGTGGGTAGTAACGAAAGGTGGTATAGATGTTGTTGGCTTTTAGATGCTTGGCGAGGCCATCACGGTTCAGCGTTTGAATCCAAAAGAAATAATACGGCAATATGCCACAATCAAAATACACACCCTCTACCGTTTGGTATACAGATGATATACTTTTACGCCTATCGATAAATCCGGCCAACTTCGGTAACTGTGCCAGTCCCATACCAGCCGCCATATCATTCATGATAGCACGCCGCCCAGGGTGGTTTGTTGAAAATTTCCACCACTTATCCCCGGTCGAACTCAGTCCGCTTGATTCTTCCATTCCCATATACATGCGCTGGCGTAGACGTTTCGCGTCGTTGGCATCCTCACAGTATATCATGCCGCCGTCGCCAGTCGTAATCACTTTCATGGCATCGAACGACCACACGCCAAACTTGCCCCAGGTGCCAGCCGCTTTACCTCGGTAAACTGTAGCCTGCGCGCAAGCGGCATCCTCTATCATTACCACGTCATTCTCATTGCACCAGCATCGAATCTCGCCCAGCTCCTGAGTAGAGCCGCCATAGTGTAGTAGGATAAGCGCAAAAGTGTGTTTGGTGTAGACCGCTTGAATATCAGACAATCTAGGATTCAGCGTGTATCGGTCTACGTCACAGAATACAGGCGTTGCGCCGGTAGCAAGCACGGCATTAGCAGCGCCGATAAATGAGACGGTTGGCATGATCACTTTGTCGCCACGGTGCAACCCGATTAGCTCACAGATTTGGAACAATCCTTCCGTAGCTGATGTGGTTGAGACAACGTGATCCGGTGTGGTGCCGATGTGTTTGGCCCAAGCTGCCTCAAACTCTGCAACTCGCTTACCTTTGCCTAGCCAGTTGGATTCAAACGTTTCAGCGATGGCGGACAGCTCGGCTTGACCGGCGTTTGGCTGGAAGACGTTGATCATAAATATTTTTTTACACACTGCCATGCCATAAATATTACTGTCATGCCGATTATCTGCCCAAGAATTAGCGCAAGTATATGCTCTACCGTTATGTCACAAATCATTCAAATTCCTTTAGCATGTTCAGGTATAGCCAGTCCTCGGTAACGGCGTATTTTTGCATTATGTTTAGATTGTTGTGTGCCGACTCAATAAAATTCTCATAACTTCTCATCGACAACATCGTTAAAACAATATCCAAATAAGACAATCCCAGTGATTTTACCAAACCAAACTGTTCTATACCAGCATGGATAAAGAACCGTTTGAGATTTGGGCACCCCCAGTAAATCGGGATTGTGCCCAGCGCAAAACAATCTAGTAGCCATTCGGTAAACAAGTTTTCTTCGTAGCATGTTTCCGTGCAAATACTAAAAGCGTAATCGGCCAGCACCTTGTATTTGGTATCTTGCCCATACCCAACCGGTGTGCCACGGCTGCCATAAAAGTCCACGGGGTATCCTTCGCGCTCTATCATGTTGGCGATGTCATGCCGGATGCGATGCCCGTCTGTGCTCATTTTGTTACCGATGAGCATGGAACATAATTTCGTTTTCGGCTTGATACCCCAGTCCTTTTTGTCTATCCACGTGCCGGCATAGGGACAAAAGCGAAAATTACGCCCCAGGTCTAAGTATGGCTGATAGTAGGTCAGCACCAGGTCAAACTTGTGTGCGTCGAGTAATGCTGCCTGATAGGTGTCAGGATGCAAACAGTATGGCTCGTGCAACCATGCGATTTTGTACCGACTACGTACACGGTCAACGCTGCCATCGGTGATATAGCCATCGGTGAAGATGGTCACACCATCAAACGTGGTCAGGTCTCGCACGTACTGGATATGTTCGGGTGTCTGATAGGCCACCGAACACACGGATTGACGAAAGTTGAAGTCAAATAGATTGACTAGCATCTAGTTGCTCATCACTGGCACATACAAGCGAAACGGTACATAGTTCAGCACCTTGATACCGGCGCAGCTATTCCACACGCTGATTGACGGATTGCGTTGCGTGGTGCGCCACTTGCAGAGTAATTCATAGGCACCGTTGTGATTATCAAAATACAATGCGCCGTTGCCGTAGGTGCCATCCATTGCAGCGCTTATAGGCCAATATCGAACATCATTACTGTTGTAGGCAATGTCACAGGCGTACATTGTTAGGTCGTCTGTGTCAGGTAGAAAACCGGGCGGTAATTCTTGTGCCCGTATCCAATCCGGCGTGCCATCTATAGATAAATTACCGGTCATCAACACATCATAATACCAGCCGTTGTAAGTTTTCGTGATTGTGACAAGGCCGGTAGTAGCAACCTCACTACTGTAACAGCTACCGTCCCATTGAATGACTGTTGAGTCGGCTTTGGCAGACATAAACATCACGAGCGCCAGTGAACTAAGCACGGCAGATACAAATTTAGTCATGATATTTCGCCTCATCACCCCATCCAAAACTATACCAACTCTCAGGCGGCAAATGCTCAATATGGCTATGTTGCCAGTGACCACCAAAATCAAGTTGCTGAAAATAATCGATGTTGTCAAACTTCTCAAATTTATTGCTGTAGAGAAACAAATGATTGCTTGCATGTACCATGTCTAAAAACTCATCACGTTCAGCGTAATCGGTTTCACTTAATGAATAGCAAGCAATCATCAGTTCAACGTCAAGCGGCACAATCTCACTTGAGTGCTTGACCTTGATGCCGTTTTGCTCTAAATACCATTGCTGAAGCAAACAAAACTCAGGTAGGTCATAGATGTAGTAGTCGCCTTTGAAACCTAGCCGGTGGCACACCAACGCCATAGCGCCATAGCCGCCGCCGAACTCGCAGATTGACCGCATATCTGCGATGCGCTTGCCGCTGGCTTCTTGCCAGCGGAGGAGGTGGTATAGTTGGTGGATTTGATTGCGGCCATCTTCGGTTAGTATTAAAGCCCATTTGTCAACATCTATGAATCGCAGAACATACCTATACTCGGTCTCCGTGATAATACTACGCCAGTGCTCCACGAGCATTGTGTGATACACGCACGGCCATTTGTAAAAATTCTCAGGTGCATCGGTCTGCGCTCGGCTCCATAGATTATGCCGCCAGTAATCCCAGTTTGGCGCATAGCTATCACTAGGTGGCTCAGGGCGCTTTGCCATTTCTTGTGCTAGATTCATCCCATTCCCTCCAAATACCCGCTATGCCCTTCCACAACATCGCATTACCAAGGATAATGTTACCATCACTATCCTTGACACAATCGACAGATGCCAGGCCATCTCCTTCCAGATATGCCGCCTGTTCGACGGCTTCCGCTGTATCGTCACACGCATCCATGTAGATTATCCCATGTCGAACATAGTGCAAGTAGACCATTATTTCACCTGATACCACCATCCAACTAGAGTAGATGAAATTTCATCTATAGTTCGGCTTAACCAATCCAAAAAACTTACAATCCGAAAAAACAAGGTGGGAACGCTCTTTGCTAGGGCAATTTGCAAATCCTTTATTGAAGCTGCAAACTCTGCAATCGATTGTTTCATCATTTCACCTGGAACACAATCAACGATTCAACCAAAGCAAATACCTCGAATTGAGATTTAAGAAATTCATCCACAGCCTTATCCACATCGTGCCATTCCAGTGGGTGCGGCCTAATCTTGTGCTAGGTTCATTGTTCCTCATCCGTGCCGTGATGCAAATCTTCAGCAATCGATCTTGTGTCCTCTGGCACATTCAACAGCCAATTGAGGAGGGTAACAATTTCCACCATATGTTCGATTGCGTGACGGTAAATATTGATTTGATGATCATTTAAATCATCGAACGTCTTATGCTCCTTTACGCTGTCATCCATTCGCCCCATCATTACGTCGCTAATCCATTGTGGATGAAGACAGTATAGAATATGCCTATCTAGCAAATTTACGTCATCCAAAACTATATGAGCGAATGAATATCCCGTTTCCCAATCCCAATCAGTGATAGCGCCGATGGCATCTAGCACTTGCTGGGGCGATGCGTCGCTAGGCTCAGGTCGTTTGAATCTACTCATCATTTTGCTTGATACCACCATTTGACCAGTGTAATCGAAATTTCATCTATAGTTCGGCTTAACCAATCCAAAAAACTTACAATCCGAAAAAACAAGGTGAAGGGAACGCTCTTTGCTATAGAAATTTGCAAATCCTTTATTGAAGCTGCAAACTCTGCAATCGATTGTTTCATCATTTCACCTGGAACACAATCAACGATTCAACCAAAGCAAAAACTTCAAACTGTGATTTTAGAAATTCATCCACGGCCACATCTACATCCGAACAAAGTTCTTTGCTCGGCCTAACCTGACCGTCATCAGGTCTCGGTACATCCTGCTTACGATAATCATGCACGGCCATAAAGCCACCCGTCCGCATGTGTGGCAACCAGCCCACAATATCGCCGCTTGCGCCCTCGTAGGTATGATCTCCATCGATAAAACATACGTCTATCGGCCCATAATCCCACCACTGGGCGAGCTGTTTACTGTCCATGTGGTGCTGATGCCATCTATCACCGAGCGTAAAGCCAGCCGCTTGACATACTTCTCGTTCGGCGTGTAGGCATCCGAACGGACTGCTTTTGTCGGTAATATCCACGGTGTGCAGGCGAAGGTCGAGGCGTGTCTCTAAAAAAGCCAAGCCGGATGTGCCAGCGCCCGCGCCGATATTGACCACAGTGATAGGTGACGATGGGCATAGGTAGACTAACGACTTCAGCATGGACAATTCGTTTTGGTAAAAATAACCAAAAGCCTGCCGTAACGATTCACTTGTGTGCGCCATTGAAATAGTCCTGTAGTGTACTGATGATATGTTCCAAATGCTCCGTGGTTAATCCCTGGTGACACCCAACGTAGAAGCCCCGCTCGTTGATGTTCTTTGCCACGGGGTAATCAGCCTCGTTGAAATTGTAGCATGGCTGGTTTGTTAGTGGCACCATTTCACGACATTCGATGTCATGCGCTTGCAGATGTTTCATAACCGGCCACTTGGAGCCATAGCGCAGCACAATGGGGAATACCATCCAACTGTGGTGAGCGCCAAACAAAGTCGCTTGTGTTTGAAGACAACCATCTAAGCCGGTCAAGCCAGTGATGAGATATTCAGCGTTTTTGCGGCGATGTTCAATGTGTGCCGGTAGGTCATCAAGTTGAGCGAGACCAATCGCCGCCTCTAATTCAGTCATTCTGAAGCTATGGCCTACACTGGTAAACCTGAACTTTCTAGCCAGAAATGACGGGTCATAATTTTCGCCGTTGGGCAGTTCAGTCAAATCGATACCGTGATTGACCAGGCTGCGCATAAGTTTCGCTAGGTCTGGATTGTTCGTGGTTGCCATGCCACCGACGCCAGTGACCAGGTGATGCGCGGCATAGGTGCTAAAGCATCCAACATCACCCCATGAACCAACAGATGCACCAAATTGTTTTGCCAAAACAGCTTCGCAACTATCTTCCACTACTGACAAATTATGCTTTAGCGCAAACGTGCAAATATTAGCAATATGCGCCGGTTGACCAAACAGATGTACTGGCATAATACAGCGCGTGCGGTCGGTGATTCCACCCTCGATTAATGTTGGCTCAATATTAAATGTATGGGGATTCACATCAACCAGCACAGGTGTAAGTCGATTGTGCAAAATGGCGTTGACCGATGCCACGAAGGTCAACGCCGGTACAATCACCTCATCGCCGTCTTGCCAGCTATGCATATGTTTAAGCGATTGCAATGCCACTACCAGAGAAGATGTGCCGCTGTTGCTGACTACGCCATAATCGCAATCGTGCATTTTTGCAAAGCGCCGCTCATAGGCTTGCGATACCGGCCCATAGGACAAGCGGCCACTATGCAGCACAGACAGCACAGCGGCTTCGATTCGCGGCGTATTTTGCCAGGTGCCTAATGAAACTTTCACGCGTATTTCTTCCGCAACTTGTCTAGTAATGCCCGTTCATTTACTTCTGTGGCTTTCCGTTTTTCCTCTGATTCGGCCTCATCGTGCTGGGCCTTTAATGAATCTATATCTACCCAGCTATAGGATGTGGATGCATCTATCTGAACTATCAAAATCTCCGCCATACCCCCATCCCATAAAAAGGTAGGCAGCTCGTCAGGGCCATCGGGGAAAACAGTCTTTTGAATTGCATCGTCAATATTTTCGGCGTCTATGAATCCGTATCGCATGCCACACCCAATGGTATAATCGCACCCCGGCGATTCTTGCCTTTCGCATACTAAAAACTTCATATATACCCTGATTCCTTCATGGCATCCACATCTTCGGGCTTAATTTCACCAAGCAACAACTTGCTAGGGTCGCCGTTGCGATATGCTAGTGTGTGACGGATCGGGCAAGTCTTCGGGTTATCGTCCCATGAATCAGTGCCCAGCACCAGCACGTCATCCCCGCAACGCGCTAGCCGTTCTGTACCTCGCATCTCAACATCCCAGGGACTCTCACCAGGGATTAACACCTGCATCATAATTTCACGATTCCAGATGCCCGCCATTAGCGAAAAGTGATATTGACTATTGTAGTCGCTTTTAAGCAGCGGAATATGCCCACACGCGCCGTACTTCTGCACGCCAGCGGCATAGCGCCGGTCGGTGTACATGTCCATTTTGAGCACATAGCGGAATTGAAGCATGTAATCGTGCAGCATGTTGACTTCGCGAAGATGGACAGGTTCAGTTAACCAGTAATCCTCGAAGAAGAGAAGAAACACTTCGTCCTGCGGGAAGTCTTTCAGTAAGCCGATAAGCCCGTCTGACCATTTATTGACAGGGTAATCTTCTTGGCGGCCTATGCGATGCTTGGTGAAGTTGGCCGGTAGTCCAGGCGGGAATTTATTGTAACCGGCAACAATAACCTCTTGGTCATTGCCCCAATATTTATTGAACAAATAGGAGAATCCCAAGACAGAATGAGAATAACCGTCACTGGTTAGAACGAAGATACGCATTAGTTGTCGCCCACTTCATCGGTGTCGGCACGAACCACGAACGTATTGAAATAAGCGAAAACCTTCTCCATCTCCGTGATGGTCACGGCATACCGTCTCGCTTTCTCGCTTCTATCTTCGCCTTTTAATCCATGTAAAAGTCTCAACAACTCTGACATCATAAGCAATGCGTGAATGCTCTCGTTTTCAGCCATTACAATTCCCCCCGTCTACCATCCAAGATTACGAATAGTATTTTTGATAACCGCTGCCATCTGCGTATCAATCCCGAATCTCTCAATACTCTTGTCTATAGTGTCACCTAGTGAACCTGAGTTTCTGGTGGATGCCGCCTTCCAGTCGCATAGCATTTCTACGAACTGTATAATGTCCATATCAGCAATGCCGTTACCGAAATGTTCAGGATGATGATCGTTATTTTCGTAGTGATGCTTAATAATTTCTTTGAATGGCGTAAAAGCCGCTCTATGCTCTGAACTACCATAAGCTAAACCTTTCAATGCCTGAGATAGCCCCGCATAACCCGACAATTCAGGCTCTTGTAATTTGCTTGTGTCGTGATCGATCATTCTGGCTTGCAAAATACAAATTATTTTTAGCATAAAACCTTGCACGGCGGCTATATGAACAACCGTATCAAGCAATGATGCAAGTTTTTCGTCACTCATTTACATTCTCCCTGTACCATTCCACCGTCTTACGTAAACCCTCACCTATCGGCGTTGTCGGATTCCAGCCCAACATATCCTGCGCTTTCCAGATGCGCAAGCAACGCCGGGGTTGACCATCGGGCTTGCTCCTATCAAACACAGTATCGCCATGAAAGCCCATGATGTTCTTTAATTCCTCAACCAACCATGCTATGTGCGTTTCGGTGCCGCTACCGATGTTGATCGGCGTGGGGCAATCAATCAACTCACCGGCCAGCATGTAGGCTCTTGCGGCATCCTCCACATAGAGAAAATCCCGGCTTGCGCTACCGCTACCCCACACGCAGATGCCCATATCGCCCCCCCCCTGTGCATGGTCAATTTTACGGATAAGTGCCGGGATAACGTGGGAAGTTTGCGGGTCAAAATGGTCGTTTGGCCCGTAGAGGTTGGCAGAGAGAAGATAAGCACATTTCAAATTGTGTTGCTGGTGGTAGGCTTGTAGTGTGGCTAATGCCAGGCGTTTCGCTTCCCCGTATGATGCGTTGGTCGGTTCAGGCGCGCCATTCCACAAGTTTTCCTCGATCATCGGCATGGGCGTGTGTTGAGGATAAGCACAGACACTACCGGCCACAACAAGCTTGATATTATTCTTGGCGCAAGCGTGAATCACATTAAGCGCCATCATTGCATTGTCGTAAATGTGGTCAGCCGGTGTTGCAGAGGTGGAAGCAATGCCGGATACACGGGCGGCCAAATGGAATACTATGTCCCACTTAAAACCACCTACAGACTTAAGCATAAATTGCGCGTCCGCTCTATCCCGTAGATCGTAATCGGTACTACGTGGCACATATACACAAGCCCCCGCCGCCTCTAGCATCTGCACCAAATGCGAACCCAAGAAGCCGGCGCCACCCGTCACTACAACTCGCTTGTTTTTATAGAACCCTGCTTTACTTTCTTCCATTCTTCTTCAACCAACCTATGCAATATCGTGACCATGCTCTCGCCGGTCATGGCATGAATCAGCCGCAACATTTTTCGGGTCTCTGCCCACACTTTGATCGTCACTTGCTCATTCATACATGGTAGGAATTATACTACCTATGGCGAATTATGTCAAGTGAATTTTTGTTCTATTTGGGTTGCGAAATTTAGAAAAATGTAGTATAATTACAACTGTCTAGGGTTGGCAGCATTGCCTTTATCTGGTATTATTTCTATAGCCTTTTGTTGGTCACGCCTTCCCTAGACAAGAACGGCAATCTACCAACAAAAGGCTATTTTTATTGGAGTCACAAAGATGGGAAAGAAAAGACTATCTGACAAGCAAGAATTAGAAGCCGTGGCATTATATGTTGCGGGGGAAAGTACGGTTAAAATCGGCGTTGCGTTAGGGGTACACACTGACACAATTAACCGGACATTGAAGTTACACGACGTTCAAATGCGCAGCGCCGGAATATACAGTCGTAATTTCAGCGACGAAGAGGAGGCGAAAATAGCAAAACTGTACCTGTACGGTATAAGTGCGAAGAATATCGCCAAACTGTACGGATTGAGCCACCATATATCGATTGTTGACGCAATTAAGCGGCAGGGCGTGGAGCAAAGACTGGCGCCAGAGAGAAACAGAATTCACAAACTAAACAATACGGTTTTTGATTCCATCGATAATGAAGGTGCGGCCTACTGGCTAGGGTTTCTATATGCCGATGGCAGCACAAACGACAAAAGCCTAAGTGTCTCACTGAAAAGCGTAGATTTTACACATCTCGAAAAACTAAAATCTTTTTTGAGGACAGATGCGCCGGTAGTAATGAGGGAAAAGCAATGCAAAGGGAAGAAATACCCTAGCGCCGGCTTGTATGTTACAGACAGGCACCTAATCGAAAGATTGCACTTTTACGGGGTATCTGTCGGTCGCCACTTGCCTAACGAAACAATAGAACGAATACCAGATCACCTGTTTCACCATTGGCTTAGAGGTCTATTCGATGGAGACGGATGTGCTTTCACTAATCCAAACAGCGGTATTAACTTTTTGGCAGACTCAATACTGATTGAATTAATCCGTAAACGCCTGATAGATGCCGGTGTTGATAGCAATCCAGATAGAAAAATCAATCGACATTCAAAATCTGATGTGTATTATTTGGCGTACAGTGGGCGAAAGGTGGCGATGAAAGTGATTGAATATATGTACCAAGATGCTATTACCTGGTTAGATAGAAAACGCCAGGTAATAGCATCTTGGCCCGTCCCTATGGTCAGAACAAAAAACCATAATGGACAAAGAATATACAACTAGCTCCAGACGTGATAAGACGTGCCGGTGCTTCTAACCGAAACGCCGCCATCGGCCCAATAGACACTATCGGAGAACGGCGAACGCAAGTGACTCAACGGGCTGTACCGGACATTTTGAATCTTGCCAGCCAATTGAGGCGTGCGCAATACAATGCGCGGCTCTACAATGGCCTGCAGATTAAAACAGAAACCCGCCGTCTTGTACGCCCACATAAAGCGCCCATTGGTTGTCCAGAAGGGCACAACACGGTTGCCAGCGCCTAGCGCGCTCAATTGCTGTTGCGCTCCACGGTAATCGATATTCTCCCAGTAAAGGCTAGGGAAATTACCGCGAACACGCAGCGGAATCATATAGATGTTGCTGCTGTAGTAGCCAGCGGGCACATTGGCGCTTGTGATGTTGGTATTTTCGTAAATACCGTCATCAACCACCACAGGGTAACGATTGCCGTTGATGTCGATATACATGCCATTGCGCATACCGTCACGCAACTGCACATTAACGTTATCGTTGATCACGGTGGGGTTGGTGCCGCCCGTGTTGCCGCAGCGGTACGAAAGATACCGGCATGGCCAAACGGCGGACAACTCGAACCATGTCTCAGGTCGCATCACCACGGCAAACGTCACTGGGTCAAGACCCATACGGACAGCGTTGTTGCGGAGTTGGTACTCTGTCATAGACAGGTATTCAACAATGTCCAGCGTAGTGCCATCAAGATCATTGTAGTTGAAGTCAAGCACGTAGCTGTCAGCAGCCGACATTGCCGTGTTGGTTTCGGCATCTACCTGGCCAGTAGCGATTTGATAATCGAGGCCAGGAAACTCTTTGTAGCCACCACCAGCAGTATTGTTCGTGGTGACGCCTTGCCAAAGCATAGTGGACAGCTTGCGCTCCATCTGCACACCAACGCCCACCATTTCGGACTGCACAACCATGTTCAATACTTCGTTTTGGCTCATCTGCGCAGGGTTAAAATCACCCATATTCAGCATGTCGCCAATCAAGCGGAGATTCGTGGTTGCACCGCGAGTTTGGTGTAGCAATTTCCCAATTTCGATGGTCTGCGTGTCACGGGCAATACGGCCAAAGGCAGCGGTAAGTGTGCCACCCTTCATAAAGCCAGCGGGCGCATCGTCACAGGGATTCGTAGGCTCACTGCCAACTGTAGCAGTAAAGCCATTCAGAAACCCGTAGCGAGGATCGTCCAAATTGCTAGGGAAAGCAGGCAAAGTAGAACCCAAACCGGTAGGCCGAACATGAGCAGAGATAATGTCCTGCTCCATGCCAACCACAGAGAAGATACCGCCAGGTTGACTCAGCAGCGTGGAGGTATTGACGCTCGCCGGCGCTTTGGTGTGCAGCGGCGATTGCGATTTGGTCTCAATTTTTTCAAGCGCATTGACCAGGCGCTCTAAGATGTCGCTCATTACTGGGTTACTCCTTGCGACCGACGAATCAAACCGTCAATCAGCGGCACGCCGGTAATTTCAGGTTCAGCGGCGCTGCGTGGTGCAGCTTTACCTAAAGCCGTGCGGCCATCCAACTGAGTTTCTTTCGTGCCGATCAAGTTCATGCTGATGAGTTCGGCCAGGCTAGCGCGCGACGTACCGGCGGCTTTCGCCATGACCTTGCTCTCGTCAGACTCTTTCAACGCCTTGACTTCAGCCTGAACGGTCACAATTGATGCTTGAATACCGTTCACGGCGTCAGTTAGCGGCTTCAACATGCTGGCCAGAACTTCGGCCACTTCGTTGGCGGTGACATAGGCGGGTTGCTCAGGGACGGGTTGCTCAGTGCTTGTCGAAGTGTCTTTCGATTCAATCCCGGCCTCATTTGCCGCCTTTGCTTGTGTGGCAAGGTTAGCCTCAACCGCCGCGATAGTCGCAGCGTCTAGGCCAGCTTTCGCCAGATAGTCACGTTTTTCAGGTGACAACATTTCGTTTACTCCCTTGTTCATAACTACAAAATCTGTCAGCTTGTTGGCGGCAGCAAATCCGGGCAGATCGCTGATCTCCACACTGACGTACATATCGATAATGGATGGGTCATCAGGGTTACGCATGATTTGCTGGGACGGCATCCCATGCGACACTCGAATATCCCCCATTTGGGACACCAATTCAGCCTCTTTTTCGTGGCCGGGGTAGACATAGCCGCTGGCTAAGGCAAAGCCGTTGTCGTAAGCCAGCCAGTCGGCTTTACCCCACGCTGTACCGGGGATATGCCAGTGCCATAGCTCTGGGTAGTCCACCAAGCCAGCATCGGTCATAGCGACAAAGGTTTTGTGTGCCTTTTCGCTTAGAATCTCTGGCGGGTTGTCGTCGTCTCTAAACTGGTTGGAGTAGACCGCCATCCATCGATATTGACCTTCTTTTGTCTTCCACAAGGTGAAAGATTTAGAGGTATCGATGGGGGGCGTCTCTGGCTCTACCGGCGCCGCTTTCGCTTCGGGTTGCGGGCGCTTCAATAGATTGCGCAGACCGGCCAGTAATCCACCACGCTGCTCTTTTGTGGCTTTGACCGTAGCGTTAATGCGCCCCGCAACCTCTTTCGCTAATGCACGTACAGCGCCGGTCTTGTCGGTAATGGTGTCATCTAATGCGATGTTGCCAGCCAACATGCAGAATTGATCGCACAGTTCGTCAATCGCTTCGGTGGCATCGTAGACGCCTTGCAACTGATCGAGTTCGCTAAAGCTAGTCACGCCAAACATGGGGTAGCCCATGTCGTCTTTTTTGGTTAGTTCTTCGGTCATAAAGCCTCAAAAAAAA
>CALMSM010000148.1 GCA_937872425.1 uncultured Candidatus Saccharibacteria bacterium | reverse complement strand
GGTAGGGAAGGCAGAGCAAGCGTCTTGTACGTGTTCTTTCCTTCCCTACCCTGACTCCAAAGGAGCACCATGACAAACATCGTTGCTGAGAATCACGCAATAGGTTGGCGGTTTATGGTAGGTTCCGGTGCGCCGGCAGGAGCGGCCTACCCCTTCCTTGACGCGAACCTGGGCAGTCTGTACACAGACATTTCAAGCGCCAGCGCCAACGACATTTACTCCAAGCACGCCAGTGTAGGAGTAGATGCTGATTGGGTGAAAGTGCTGGCGACGGGTACGCCTGTTACGTCGGGCTTCGAGGTGGGCACGGCAGGCTATGGACAAGACGTAACTATCTTTGGCGCGACCGTAGGTAAGTACTGGCAGTGGGACGCCAGCGCCGATAAGATGTATGTGCTTGGAACATCCAACTTCACCGACTTGGCATTGTTTGCAGGCCAAATTTTGGCAACAAGTGCTGTGACGGTGGGGGTGCCAGAAACGGGGCACGATGTCATATTCTACGGCGACACGGCGGGCAAGTCGTGGCTGTGGGATGCTGACGCTGATACCATGACCGTGGCAGGCAAAAGTGTGTTTGGCACTGCTACCAATGGCCTACTGCTTGGCGGCGGCGCGTCTGGTGCGACCCATGCGCTTGGCTCCACGGCGGGCAATGCCCTTGAGTTCTACCTGAACGCCACCCACACGACCGGCGACATGCGAGGCGAGTACCTACGCTTGTACTTCAGCGGAGCGGGCGGTTCGGGTGAAGCCCTACGCGCTTTTGCCACCATCAACAACGTGTCAGTGGCAACGGGTGGGACGGTCAACGGTGCTCATATCAGCCTGGGCACGGCAGGCGCATCAGCCGCAGTCAGTGGAGCGGCGAACGCCTTGCGCGCCACGTTCGGCATTGCCGCCCTCTCGACCAACATTGGCGGCACATGCAGCGTGATTCAGGTTGACACCGACATTGCGACCGAAGCGACCGTGCCCCCCAACTTCGCCTTCCTTGCCCTGACCAACACCGGGGCGAAGAAATCTAGCAACTTCCTACGCACGCCGAACGTGGTAGCAGAGACGGGCGGCCTGTTCTGTGCGCACACGACACAGACCATGACGCACAGCATTAAGTTCGTGTCCGCTGACGGCACGCCCTACTACATCATGTGCGCCAGCGCCAGCACGAACCGAACGGAAGCCTAATGCCCATCACCAAAGAGTTTTTGCAGACTCACATTGCACGCCTACGCCAGAACATTGCAGCTTTCGGCGGCGCGCTAGAGTTTGCGGAAATGCTTCTCACCCGTTTGGAGATGCCCGATGAAGAAGTCCACACCAATCAGCCAACGAACGCTAATCAAGAAGAAAATCAAGCCCTACGGCAAGATGCCCAAGAATAGCGTACCCATGCCGAGACCTGTACGCAGGAGATAACGACGATGGCAACAAAACCTGGAGCAGTGAAACCGGGCGTGCGCAAGCCCCCTCTCTATATCAAGAAGCGCGTGATCATCCCCAAGCGCAAGAGGAAATGACGATGGCAAAGAGCATGAAGTTAGGACAAGGCGGACGATTCGCCAAGCTCAAGACCCAACTGGCCCGCAAAGGCGTGCGCAATCCTGGTGCGCTGGCCGCCAGCATTGGGCGCAAGAAGTACGGCGCACGCAAGATGCAGAAGTGGGCGACGGCAGGACGCAAACGATGACCCTACCACCTTACGCCCTGGGCGTGGCCTGCAACAAGTGGCAGATTCCAGCCTTCTGGAAGTCTCTCATTTCCCTACAGCACCCGTACAGCCTGATGATGAGTAGCGGCGGCGCGCTTACCGATATGAGCAGGAACAACATCATCATGTGGTTCCTGAACCAGAAGGTTGCTGACTGGCTCCTGTTCGTTGACGACGATGT
>CALMSM010000147.1 GCA_937872425.1 uncultured Candidatus Saccharibacteria bacterium | reverse complement strand
TCCAGCCTGCTGGCAAAAAACCAATGAGCGCCAGTGCATTCATCGCTGGCTACGGCAAAGATTTACCCTCACAAGACTAAGGCTAGCTTATGCAGATGGAGTCGCTGGCGGTTGCTGAGGAAATTGCGAAGAATCAACGGGAGGCTGTGGCGGTGACAACTGTTGGCCAGCCTCTGCCGCAGCAGCAACAATCTGTGGCGCACTTGCTTTAATCTCACCCTTTAGCTTCTCTAATTCATCCGCAACAACTTGCTTGTAATTAGGAAAGTTTGTTTCGAGCCATGTCAATGCACCAGCCTCGTCGTTGCGATCAATGAAGCCCTCAAACTCGTCCAACTGTGCATCTGTCATCTGCTCGGCAAGCTTCATGCCGACTCGCATCTCGAGTGTTTCATAAATATGAGCAAGCATTTTGTTCTTCTCTTCTGCAGGCAAGCTACCCAAGCCAAGTTCTACGAGTAGTTGATTATCTAGTTTAAACATCCTGTTTTCCTTTCATGTCGCCTAATTGTATCATTTCACGCTAAGCCAAACCAATAAAACAACAGCCAAGCCTACGCCGCAAAGAATACCTAGCTGGACAGCTTGCCTAAAAGTGAGACCCGACCCCTGCACCGGCCTTGGTGTTGTAGAAATTTGCGTCTCTTCTTTGGCTAGCTTCTTCTGTTTTGCAACACGACGTATCCCAGTAGCCCCAATCAATCGGTCATCGGCAACCTTATCTGCCAGCACTGCACCAACTGCAATCATACTTCCTTGTTGTGACACTTGAGCGTCATCTCGAATCTCTTGACGCAGCTCAAACTCCAGCTCGGCTTTCTTCTCAACATCCTTCTGTCGCTGTGTCTCTGCTTGCAAGCCAACGACCCAGTTTGTCAGCTTCTCAATTGTGGCTGGCTTCTCCGAATCATCTGTATTTAATTCTGGGTTGTGTGTCGAGTAGTGTTCCATGACAAGGTTATTTATATTCCTATGCAAGCGTTCTGGCAACAATCTCTCGAGTAAACACCTCGACCCAGTCACCTTCTTGGATATCAAGGCGAGATTTTGTGGATAGACTAATGCCGCACATCTCACCCTCAAATACTTCTTTGGTCTCCTGCGGACCACGACGTAGGTTCGTAACTTCTACCTCTGCGAGCACCTCTTTGTCTCGGACGACACGAGCCAGTGATGGATGCGTCAGTTTGCCTTTGGTAACTTCACCGCCGCAGATAATCTCTGTTTTGGCTGTCTTGAATATGCCCTTCACGACCAAGCGTCCTTGTTCTGTCTCAACAATCTCGTCTGGCAACAACTTCTCGAGCTCGGCCTTTACATCATCAATGAGTTCATAGATGACCTTGTAGAGACGAACCGTAGTCTTATCGCGAGCCGCTAATTGCTTAGTACCGCTAGACATTACCACATGGAATCCATAGATAACTGCGTTGGATGTCGCCGCCAAGTGCACATCATTTTCGTTGATTGGGCCAACACCCGAACCAACAATGCGGACTGCGACTTCTTCAGTATCTAAAACTTTGAGGCTATCAATAACAGAGGTGAGCGAGCCTTGCACGTCTGCTTTAACAATAATGTTCAGTTCGTTCAGGTCATTACTTCTATTAATCATTCTGATGAGTTCCATACTATTCATATCCGTATGATTGCCTGCCTTATTCGCGTCAAACGCTGCCGCAGACTGATTGCGAGCAGCTTTCTCATCTTTAACCACCCTAAACACATCGCCAAATTCTGGCAATGTTTTGAATCCCGTGATAATTACAGGAGTAGATGGACCCGCGGATTTGATAGCACTATTATCCGTTGACTCCAGGTTTCTGATACGGGCGTAGCTCCCACCAGCAACAATAAACTGACCCGGCTTCAATGTTCCACCCTCAACGAGCGCCTCAGCCACGGGACCACGACCCTGCTCCATGTGCGCTTCGATAATCAATCCATGAGCGTCGCCTTCGACATCTGCGCGTAAATCTTCAACATCAGAGACAAGTAAAATCATATCAAGAAGTTCTGGGATACCGGCACCGGTCTTTGCGGAAACTGGCAATACTACTGTGTCGCCACCCCATTCTTCGATGAGCAAATCATGCTCTGACAATTGCTGTTTTACCTTGTTTAGGTCAGCGCCTTCTTTATCCATCTTGTTGGCAGCCACAATAATCTTGACGCCAGCCTTGCGTGCAAAGCGAATCGCTTCGACCGTCTGTGGCTTGATGCCATCATCTGCAGCAACCACAATGATAACCAAATCCGTCAGGTGAGCACCGTGCTCGCGTAATGCAGCAAAAGCCTCATGACCAGGCGTATCAAGTAAGGTAATCTTTCGTTCGCCTTGTGTAACCTGGTAAGCAGAAATATGCTGAGTGATACCCCCAGCCTCTGTCTTCACTACAGACGCACCACGAATCGCGTCAAGCAAGCTTGTCTTGCCATGGTCAACATGTCCCATTACGGCCACAACGGGCGGCCTAGGCGTAGCTGTGTCGCTCACAACGGCCTTTTTGCGCTCAGGCACAACGTCCGTCACAATTTTGCGTTGCAGCTCAATATCAAGCCCCAGCTCTCCCGCCATAATCTGAGCAGTATCAAAATCAAGACGTTCATTTACTGTTGCCATTACCCCGTTTTTCATAAGCTCAGTAATGAGCCGTGTTACGGGGATACTAAGAGCCTCAGCCAGGTCACCCACAGTGATCGTTGAATCAATTTCGATGGTTGTTGCCATGATGACCACTCCTTCCCTGGGCGAGGCCCACTAGTTTATTTTGCGTCTTTGAGGCTGAGAGCAATTTTGCGTCCCTCGGTGTCGATGTCGAGCACCTTGAACTTCTTGTTCTCGTTGAGCTGGAAAATTTTTTCTGGGTCAATTCCTTCTTCGTCGCTCATTTCAGATACATGCACAAGTGCTTCAACGGCGGGGCTCAGCTGTACAAAAGCACCAAATGGTGTAATTCGAGTAACTTTGCCTTCTACGGTATCGCCCTTTTTGAACGCCTTGACTTCACCCAACCATGGGTCTTCGGTCGTTTGCTTCAAACTCAAGCTTAAGCGATCTTTGTCGATAGAGATAATCTTTGCCTTCACAGTCTCGCCAGTCTTCACGTACTTACGTGGGTCTTCCACGCGCTCCCATGAGATTTCAGAAATGTGAATCAAGCCTTCAATACCATCAACATTCACGAATGCACCAAAGTCAATTACACCGGTGATTACACCTTCAACGACATCGCCAACCTTCAGCTCAGAGAATCGAGCTTGCATGTCGTCTTTGACTGCTTCCTTCTCAGAGAAGATAAGTTTGTTGTCTTTTCGGCTAATGTCCAAGATACGCACGCGGATAGATTTGCCAGCAAGCTGATTCAGCTTCTGCAAGATTTCATCCTTGTCTGCGCCAGATACGCGTGGGTAGTGACCCGCTGCAAGCTGCGATACCGGCAAGAAGCCACGAATGCCTTCAAGCTCTACCAAAAGTCCACCTCTGTTAGCGTCATATGGTGTGATTTCCAGAATCTCTTTGCTCTCGAATAATTGCTGTAATTCATCCCATCCGCGATCTTTAGCTGCGCGGCGCATGCTCAGCAGCGCATATCCTTCGTCCATCTCAGGGTCTACAACACTTGTAGTGACCTTTTGGCCCTCTTCCATAACCTGGCCATGGCCAATTTCCTTGCGCATAACGACACCAACGCCATTTGCTCCTAGGTCAATCCAAACTTCATGCTTACGAACTGAAGATACTACACCTTCGATTACCTCTCCGGTTTTCAGTCCTGCAATGTTAGTGGACGCCAGCAAGTCGTCCATAGTAATGCTGTTTTTTGACATGTTTTAAATGTCTCCTCTCATGTATTTCCGCTTTAATACCGGTTGGCCAGATGGCCGAGTTAAATGATATTAATTTGGTTATGCACAATTATATCTGTTGGTATCTGTTTGGTCAAGCTATCTGGACCATGGTAGAATCAGTGGCATGATAGGAGCGGTAGATATAGGCGGCACCAAAACACTCATTGCGGTGTTTGATGATGCTGGAACCCTCACAGAGCAAATCAAATTTGCAACTCCAACTGAATATGAAAATTTTAAGATAGAACTGGCTACCAACGTAGCAAAATTAGCAACAAAAGAATTTGAACACATTGTTGTTGCTGCACCCGGCAAAATCAACAGAAATACAGGGGTCGTAGAGGCTTTTGGCAACCTTGACTGGGTAGACGTCCCTATCCAAGCAGAAGTAAGCGAAGTATTCGGTCAAAAAGTACTGCTAGAGAACGACGCACGGTTGGCAGGATTATCAGAAGGTCTCCTGCTATATCCAAAGTATCGCAAAACCCTGTACGTAACTATAAGTACCGGGATTGGGAGTGGGTATGTCATCGATGGCAAGCTAGACCCCGACTTCTTGGATATGGAAGTTGGCCAGATGCTCTTTGAGTACGAGGGCAAACTCCGGGATTGGGAAGATTTTGCCTCAGGCAAAGCATTCCAGGCAAAATTTGGCCACAGAGTAAGTGAGACCAAGGCTGATGACTCGAAGGCTTGGTACTGGTTCGCTCGAAACATTGCGATTGGGCTTAGTAACCTAAGTGCAACACTGACGCCAGACGCGATTGTCATCGGTGGAGGAGCCGGTGCACACTTGGAGAAGTTTCAGGACAGGCTCACTGAAGAACTCAAGATATACCACAACCCCATGATATTCGTACCCCCTGTCCTGCCCGCACAACGCCCAGAAGAAGCAGTAATCTACGGATGCTACGCATATGCCCGCCAACAGCGCTAAAATCTTAGAGATGTGCAGACTAGCCTTGCCTCATTGTACCTTCGCGCCAAGTACTTCGTTTTACTGGTCGCCTCGCAATAAAACGATACACTTTGATTTATCTGCTCTTAACAAAGCCGAGGGGCAGATGGCATTACTGCACGAGGTTGGGCACGCAATACTCAACCATAGCACCTATACCTTCGATGCGGAACTCGTATCACTTGAGGCTGCTGCATGGTACAAAGCCACCGAGAAAGCCAAAGACTGGTCAATAGCCATAGATGCCGAGCATATTGAAGATTGCCTTGATACGTACAGAGATTGGCTCTACGCACGTAGTACGTGCCCGACGTGTAGCGTTAATGCGCCGCAACCAACTCGGTCCCAATATAAATGCATAAATTGTGGCACGACCTGGTCTGTATCGCCCTCACGTTTCTGTAGACCGTATCGTATGCAGTCACGAGCAAAAAAAATACCGTCTCAACAATCTGAGACGGTATTTAGCTAGTGCCTAAACGAGGTTAAGCAGCTGTTTTGGTGCGACGGCTAATACGGCCACCTTTTGCGCCAGCGACACGAGCAAGCTCGCGGTTTGCAAAGAAACCACCAGTTTTACCTTTTTTGCCACCTGCAGCACCGATTTTTGCATAAAAATCAGCACCATATTTTGCTTTGTTAGTTGCGGCAGCAGCTTTGCCACCTTGCTTTGTTCCAGCCATAATATCGGCCTCCCATTAGTTAGATTAACCACCTCCTAAAAACAAAAAAGGGACTCCGCCAGGCGGTTTCCCTCTCTTCTGTTTCAGAATTATGCTTATGATATCATTTCATTGTGCTCATGTCAATAACTTTATACAGATCCTGAACCGCCAACCCTTACATGACTATTTGCCAAAACAAATATATGCACGTATACTTAGTGTATGATAAACACTAATAAATCACTCACCTCTGTTATTGAAGCGCCCAATCGGAATTTCGAGCCAAGACAGCACCACTTATTTCTCGCTGGTGGCATTACAAACTGCCCAGACTGGCAAAGTGAAATGGTCCAAGATTTGAATAATTATCCGAATCTGAACATATTCAATCCACGCAGAAGCTCATACCCCATGAATGACCCTTCGGAGGCTGTGCGCCAGATAACCTGGGAGTATGACTACCTCAAGAGTGCTACGGCTATTGCCATGTGGTTTAGCCGAGGTAGTATCAATCCAATCGTTCTCTATGAGCTGGGTCGCTGGGTAAATAGTCGACCAAAGATGCCTGCATTTATCGGCACCGATGATGAATACATCCGCACAAGTGACGTTATGATTCAAACTGGGCTGGATCGCCCAGAGCTTGAGGTTGTAACATCACTCGATGCCCTCACAGACCAAGTAAAGCTATACATAGCGAGTCAGGACAGACCTTTATGCCGAGCGAGAAGAAGGATGCAACGATGTCTCATCGGCACACAAAGGCCTTCCTTAGAGAGAATCAAGGCATAGGCCTCATCGGTACTATCCACAACTTGCTATTTCAAGCAAAGACAAAAGCCACCCTTTCGGATGGCTTTTGTATAATTTGGCACCGTGCTATTTTCCCAGGGCTTGATGACCCAAGTATTGTAACCGCTGCGAGGCTTAACTGCTGTGTTCGGGATGGGAACAGGTGTCTCCCTCGCGCCATGGGCACCAAACAAGTGGCGTCTATTTGAGCAAGCTCAACGAGACGCGACCTATTGGTGTCCATACGGTGGTGTAATTATGTTAAAGATTCAAATATGAAGGCAAACTTTGGTGATTTAGAACCACCAATAACTAGTCAATGCACTTTCTCTTATCTAGCTAGAGCAAGCTCTAACAGATAAGAAAACGTAAAAAGTCAATGGGACTATTAGTACGCTTCGGCTCCATACGTTACCGTACTTCCACCTTGCGCCTATCAAACTGATCGTCTTTCAGTGTCCTCATAGGGAAATCTAATCTTGAGACTAGTTTCGCGCTTAATATGCTTTCAGCGCTTATCTATTCCGCACATAGCTACTCGGCAATGCTCTTGGTAGAACAACCGATACACCAGCGGTGCGTCCACCCCGGTCCTCTCGTACTAGGGGCAGATTCTCTCAAATTTCCTATCGTCCACAGCGGATATAAACCGAACTGTCTCACGACGTTCTGAACCCAGCTCGCGTACCTCTTTAACCGGCGAACAGCCGGACCCTTGGAAGGTGCTCCCCCTCCAGGATGAGATGAGCCGACATCGAGGTGCCAAACAGCGCCGTCTATGTGAACTATTGGGCGCTATAAGCCTGTTATCCCCGGCGTAACTTTTATCCGATAGCGCTGCCGATACCACATTCTTGTACAAATGTACGGACAGCGGAAAACTTACTCCGACTTTCGTCCCTGCTTGGGTTGTAGCCCTCACAGTCAAGCTAGCTTATGCGTATACACTATCACTACGATTTCCATCCGTAGTTAGCTAACCTTTGAACGCCTCCGATACTCTTTAGGAGGCAACCGCCCCAGTTAAACTACCCACCAGACACTGTCTGCATCCCTGCGCCTTTGTCCAACGAAATCCTTACTCTCTTTCCTGTGAAGGGAAAAGAGCAGCCCGCAAAACGGATTTACTCCGTTTTCCGGCGCGATGAGAAAAACCGTAGGTTTGTCTCGACGCGCCTTCAAAGGCAAAGGTCTCAAAAAACTAAACACCGCCTTCGCCCCTCTCAAAAGACTCTCCTCGCAATAACTGGTTAACCTCAATGGTATACTGGAGAAGTTATGGAGAGGGCACGGCACGTTATCAAAAGCTTGTATCACGCTAGTAAGCGTCAGGTGCAACGGGTGCATCACCATCACGCGGGCTTGCCAGCGGTGCTTTTTGCATTACTTGCATTCGGGGGTATTGCGGGTGTTTTCTTTGGCCTGCGCCACAATGCCCGCCAGTTGACCATTGTCCCAAACCAGAACTTTATTGTGCTGCTGAATGTTGATGGTAGGCGTAGCACCCTCCCAACCGATGCAGATACGGTCGGCGATCTTCTAAAAAAACTATCAATTAGCTTAGGAAAAAATGATCGGGTCGAACCAGACACCGACGAGCCAATTCGCCAGGATAAGTTTCGGGTAAATATTTACCGTGCCGCTCCTGTCTATGTTAGTGATGGTATAAGCACC
>CALMSM010000146.1 GCA_937872425.1 uncultured Candidatus Saccharibacteria bacterium | reverse complement strand
CCAGGTGTTGCGCGTCCTGGTGGCTATCCAGGCGTCTGCGGCCTGGGCCATGAGATCGCCCGTTGCGTAGCCCGTGCTCAAATTGGTGTCCGACGGGGCGGCCTGGGGGCGCATGTTGTCTATGACGCGGGTGTTGCGCTCGCGGTCCCAAAAGCTTGTCCCCATTAGCGCCTCCGTGCGAGCGCCCGACTCCCGCTTCCCAGCAGCCGTCGCACTTCGTCGGCTCCGTTGACCACCTCCCGGAACTCACCCTCTACCGTGTCAGAGACGGTGGGCGCGGGCAATGTTGGCGCGGCGGGTGGGGCCTGCATCACGTAGTAGTGGTTGTGGACGGCGGGCTGAGACGGCGGTAAGGGGGGCTGGTACGTCGGCGCGGGCGGCTGCATGTAGACGACATGGGTTTCAGGATGCCGTACCCCCCAGAGGCGATCTAGGAGGCGGTCAAACAGCAGGAACGGCGTGAACATCGCCGCATTCATCACCGCCGCTATCACCATTACCAGCATGATGGCGATAGGCAGTGCCACCAACAGGATGATTATGTCCAGCATCCCCTGCTCCTCTCGTTGGCGCTGGAAAATGTTTTCCAGCCTTAAACACAGAAAAACCAGAACACACAGATTTACATGACATAAGTTAGCGGTGACGGGTCATTCTTGTGCTGTTTCGCTCTCGACATAACGATGTAGTTTCGGTTTGGTGGGGCTGAGGGAGGCGGGGCGGCCTGGACTGTGCTATAATCCAAGCGCGGCTGCTCCCATCAGCCGTGTTGCCCTGTCGCTGTACCAGCAGCGGCGGGGCGTTTTGTGTTATTCGGTCGGGGCGGCTTGCTCGCCTCGGTATGCCGCTTCCAGGTCGAGCCACAGTCCGGCGCTGGTTCCCAGGACGCGGCCGAGGGCGTCGGCTACTTCTTGGTCAATCGGAGTATCCCTGTCCAGAATGCCCCAGACATAGCCCGTATCGTAGCCTAGCCGGGCGGCTAACTCGCGTACGCTCCATCCCCGCGCCTGGATTTCGGCCAACAACAGCGATCCGGGCGCAAGGGCACGGCGGGAGGCGTGAATATCTGTCATGGTTCCTCTTCTAGCTTTATCAGCGCGGCCAACAGGACGCGGCGGGCGGTGCTTTTGTCCTGCCAGCACTGCTCTAAGAGTTGGTTGACGAGGCGCGGGGCGAATAGGGCCACCAGGCGGGCAGTCTCTTCGGGGGCGAGTTGCTCAATGTTGTACACGGCCTTCTCTTCGCTCACTGGTTCCTCCAATCGTTCCAGGTCGGTGATCGGGATCAGTCCGGCGACGGGGCGGCTAAACCGCTGGATGATGTAACGTTGACCGCCTTGAACGCGGTCTAGGATTTCGCCAGTATGGTCCCTGAACGCTACGACGCTGATGGCTTCGGTCATTCGCGTCTCCTAAGATGCACGTGACGTGCATCTACATCTTACCACAGGTTGACTCTCGCTGTCAATAGGCCAACGGTCTGATATTGCACCGAAGCCGCAAAATGGGCAAACGTGGCAATAAAAGTGTGAAGATTTGACCACTTTGCGGAACAAATCCGACTCATAGGCGTTTTTTACGGTAAATCAGTGTATACTTAGTGGCAATGAGTGGTCCCCTCACTGGCAGGAGGAAAGGCCCTTGCATATCTTGGTCATGGCGTGTTCGGCTGGCAACGAGCGCGCGGCGTCCTATGTGCGCCCGGCGTATGGCGCATACAGCCCCGACGGTTCCCAATCTATCAAACTCCCCCCGACCCTCTATCACCTGTGGGTGACTCTGACCGCTACCCCCCATCAAACTGTCACTTATTATGCCTTGACGCGGGCGCTCTGGCCCCAGGCGACGGTGGCCGACCCTGAGCTAGTGCTGGCGCATGTGCGACGGTTGCGCGCGCTCCTGGCGCGGATTGGCTGGCCGTCTGACACGCTCGAAGTCGTTTGGGGGCGCGGGGTGATGTTCCGCGCGCCGGGCGAAACGACCTGAGTCAAGTTTGCGGAAAGTTTGCGGGTTTCTTGCGGACGATTGGGCGAAAAAGACGCTACAATAGTGTCAGGCGTTCCCCGTTGTTGAACGTCACGCGAGGTGTCTTATGTTGCCCACGTCTGGCAGCGCGGTCCTCCGCATTCTCGCGGTCTTCGCCGTCTTTCTCCTGCTGGCTTATCTCGCTCTCGGCTGCCTGGCGCGCATTGTCCAGGCGGACGACACCGTAGCGCCACTGCCTCATGAGGTGGTGGTGCGTTTTGAGTCGTGCAAAGCGGTCCCCGGCATCCCGCAGCCCTTATTTGCTGGCTGGTCGCGCGTCCAAGCCGACGCGCCGGGGGCCGTTTCTTCTTGTTCCGAAGTTTACCCCATCTACCCCGTTACCATTTTTGATACGGATACCACCCTCCCCAACGACCCAAACATCTCTCTTCAGTACAGCCTCCCCAAGATGAGCGTCCCGACGGCGTGGGACACGGCGCGCGGGGATGGCGTCGTCATCGCCATCCTGGACACGGGCGCGGACTTCACTCACCCTGACCTGGCTAGTAAATTTGTGTCACGCGGGCGCGATTTCGTCAATAACGACAACGACGCGTCCGACGATCACGGACACGGGACGCATGTGTCAGGCATTGCGGCGGCGGCCACTAACAATGGCGTGGGCATCGCGGGCGTGGGCTTTAACGCCCGCCTCCTACCCGTCAAGGTGCTGGCCTCGAATGGCGGCGGCGATACGGCGGAGATTGCCCAAGCGATAGACTGGGCCAGCCAGCAAAGCGGCGTCAAAGTGATTAACCTGTCGCTCGGCTGCCAGTGTCCTTCCCCCGCCTACCTGACCGACGCGGTCAGCCGCGCGCGGAGTCGGGGCGTGGTGGTCATTGCGGCGGCGGGTAATAGCGCCTCCTCCTCCCCCGCCTCCCCCGCGTCGGCCCCTGGCGTGATTGGCGTGGGGGCGACAGACCAATACGACCAACGGGCGAGCTATTCCAACTTCGGCGTCAATGCGCGATTAGCGGCCCCTGGCTCGAATATCTATTCGACCTTGCGCGGCGGCGGCTATGGCAACATGAGCGGGACGAGCATGGCGTCGCCCAACGCGGCTGGCGTGGCGGCGCTGGTGTGGAGCGCGTGCCCCGCGTGCTCGGTAGGAGACGTAGAGGCGCGGCTGCTCAATGGGGATGACATCGGCGGGCAGCAAATCGGCAAACGCCTCAATGCGGCGCGGGCTGTCTCAGCGAGTGGCCCGTTGCCCACCCTGACACCTGGCCCGACGCCGCGCTACCCGACGGCGACGCCGCCCGTCAATGGAAACAAAGATACGGCCATCGTTGACGCCATTAACGCGCAACGCAAGAACTACGGCCTGGCCCCGCTGCTCATTGACCCGGCGCTGACCTCGATTGCCCGCGCTCACAACGCCTACATGGACGAGCATAACTGCTTTGACCACCAATGCCCAGGCGAGGAGACGGTGTGGCAGCGATTGGCGCGCGCGGGGTATAGCAACTACGCAGGGAGCGAGGTAATCGCCAGAGGTTACGATACGGTAGACAACCTCGTTCGTAATGGCTGGATGATGAGCGACGGCCATCGGGCCATTCTGCTTGGCAATTACAACATGGTGGGCTGCGCCTGGGACGAGTTTGACAGCGGCTACATGGGCCGCTGGATGACGTGCGATTTTGGCAAGCGAACAGGGGTTCCGCCGACAGCCACGCCCGTCCCTCCCCCGCCGAATGGCTTGCCCGGCGGCTGGCTCATGCTCGTCTATCTGCCCAGGTCGTCTAGCGCCGTTGTGTATGACTATGACGACCGCGCTGTCACGAAGCCGCTGGCGGATGCTGTCTATCGGCACGTCTGCCAGGATTTAGCGCCGCAGGGCGCGCGCTGCGAGTGGAGGCGGAAGTAGTGCAACTCCTCGTTTCGGACTGGCAAGAGCAAATTAGCGCCGAACAGAAGAAGCGCAGCGCCGACCTGATGCGCGCCGTGATGGGGCCGGACGGCGGCATGGTAGACGATTGCCTGTATGCCTGTGACGCGTGGGATGAGGTGCGCAAAATGGCCGTCGCATTGGCCGACCGCCTGGCCTGGCTAGGGGGCGAGCCATGATACCCGAAGCGTGGCCGCTGCTGACCTACCACATCTCACTCAGCGGACAGGGCGTGCCGCTGCGCTGTCCGACGTGCAAGGCGGATGATAGGTGGTCGCCTGAAAGTCGGCCCGACTCGACGGAGATTGATTATTACCTCTGCCTGGGTTGTCAGCAATACCGCGTAGATAACCAGGCCGTCATGAGTCGCATCGTGGCGGACCCGCAGGTAGATAGTCTCCTGGCGCGGTTCGGGTCGCTCCTGGAAGACATCCTCTACGAACGGCGCAACTGGGCAGCGGCGGCGGGGCTGGATGACGAGGCGCTAGACATTGACAACTGGTTGGAATATGCGGGAGCCATCGAGTGAAGTGGACAGAGCGCGAATTACGGCGGCTGGCGGGCTTGTTGGCCGCCGGGTCTACCCGCTACGCGGCGTTCACGGTACTCAAGGAAGAGTGGCCGGACCTGACGCCCGACGCCATCAACAACGCGATTAAGGATATTCGGCTCCGCTATCCTTACTGGCTGACCTACCAGGGCGACGACCCGCCGGCCGGCCTGGGCGCTCCACCGTCTGTGCCGCGCTATGACAAAGCCTGGGAACTCACAGGCGCGGCGGCCATCTTTGGCGACGTTCACGCGCCGCTAACTGACTGGGCCTTTTTCGCGGAAGCCTGCAACACGGCGCGGCAGTTTGGCATTACCCAACTCATTATCGCGGGTGACTTGTTCGACTTTGCCTTGCTCTCTAATTATGAGGCCGTCGTGCCCTACGCGACGCATGACGCGGAGTGTGAGGCAGCGGAGTACGCGATAGACATGGCGAGCCGCGCCTTTGATAAAATCTGGGTGTTCGGCGGCAATCATGACGAGCGACTCCTGAAACGCCTCAATGGACGGCTGAGCGAGCAAAAGGCGGTAGAGACGTTTCTGGCCTGGATACGCGGTAATCGCGGCGGCAAAGTCGAATGGTCAAGCTACACCTATTGCACGCTGGCGACGCCGGCCGGCGATTGGCTCATCTGTCATCCGAACATGTACCGCGCGCAACGCGGCGCAACGGCAGCGGAGATCGCGCTCCTGGAGCATCGGCACACGGTGACGCTCCACGAGCATCACCTGGGCAAGGTGGTAGACAAAAGCGGGCGGTATGTCGCCGTCGCCAGCGGCATGATGGCCGACCCTCAAAAAATCGCCTACACCGCGCGCTACAAAAACGCGCGCCCGCGTATGGTGCAGGGCTATACGCTGATTGATGAGGGCGGGGTGGCGCACGTGTACGGCGGGCCAATTGGCTTTAGTACGCCCGGCGTAGCGACAGCGGCTAGAACCGAGGCGGGGGGATGAAGTACCTAGCTATAGCGGTGGTCGTGGTCCTAATGCTCACCCGACTTATGTCGGGGGTGGCAGGGGTAGCGCGGGCCGAGGGACGGACATATTACGGCCCCTGGACGCGGGCGCAATGGGACGCGGTCGGGCTGATCTACGAGTATGCCGAGTACGAGGGATTGACGCAGGCGGACACCGAGCTTGCCTTGCGGATTGCGTTTCGTGAAACGCAGTATGGCTACGACAAGACGGGCGACTGCTACAGCGTCCCAGGCGGGCTGCATTGCTCCTCCATCGGCGTGTTTCAGTTCCACGAGGCGGGGGTGTGGTGGTCGACGCCTTGTGCGGGCTTGGGCCTTCAAGCCCGCTGGGATGACGATGTCAACGTGTACTGCGCGATCTGGGCGATCAAGCGCGGCTATGCGAGCCATTGGCGGCCATGGGAGCATCCGCTAGGCCGCTGGCCTGCCGTTGTGCCCGCTGACCCGCGCTACTGGTTGTGGGGGCAGGAGCACTATCCAGGAAGGGGCTAGGGTGACCGTTCTACGTGGTTTGCACATCAACAATGCCGACGATAGCGCCGTATGGCGCTTTCTCGACAGCGCGGGTAAGGGCAACGTCGCCCTGGTCAAGGTCGTCACGCCCAACGCGGGGCAGCTTCGCAAGCTGCGTGATGAGTACGGAGTGGTGACCACTATTGGCCGCTTTCTGCTGCCCAACGTAGACCTAGCGCCGACGCCAGAGATCGCCGCCGAACGCTGGTACAGGCAACTGCGTGAACGCCTGGCCCCCTTGACACCCTATCTCGATTACCTCGAAGTGCCCGTCAATGAAGCCTATGAGCGCGGGCAAGCCTTGACGCTCTACGCGGCGGCTTCGGCGCGCTTCGTAGAACTCGCGGCGTCTGACGGCATCAAGTGTTTAGTGGCTAACTTTGCGCGGGGCAACCCAGAGCCAGAGGAGTTCCCGCGCTTCCTGCCCGCCCTGCAAGCGGCGAAACGATACGGCGGCGGGCTGAGCGTCCATGAATACTTTCATCGGGGCAAGCTCGACGCGACCTGGCAGATTGGACGCATCCAACGGCTCTACGCGACGGTCCCCGAAGACCTACGCGTGCCTGTCTACATCACCGAGTACGGTTGTGATTCGGGAGATTTGCCCGGCTACACGCGGCGTAACGCGGGCTGGCGTGGGGCGGGGTACGCATCGGCGGCGGAGTACGCGCTCGACCTCGACGCGGGGGTGAGGCTCTACGACGCGGCCTGTCCGTATGTTCGCGGCGTATGCGTGTTCAATCTGGGCGACTTTGATGAGACCTGGCGTAGCTTCGACCTGGACACGCCTGAGATCGCGCGCTGGATAGCCAGCGGCCCGCGCCCGACCGTGCCTGTGCCGCCGACCGAACGCCCGTTCAACTCAAACCCCAACGGCTACAGCGTGGGGGCGGGGTTTGTGGCGGAGGCGACCCGCCGCAAGACGCAACTGCTGAGTGACGAGATGTACCTGAACGGCCCGCGCGGGGCGCTGTCGGTGGCCGTGACAGGCGACGGGTTGCTTGTCTGGACCCAGGCGGGCGGCGTGCGCCTGGCTAGGTTCGAGTAGGCTGACTATGGATGGCGTGCACGACCCCGGACCGTTCAAGGGCTGGTTGCTGAAAGTGAGGCGGCGGATGGGCTGGCTCATCGCACAGCGATTTGTCATCTTCGTGCTGGCGGTGGTGCTGGCGTTTTGGGGCGTGTTGCTCCTGCTGCCGCTGAGTACGTTCGCCTCGTCGGCGTACTCGACGTTTCGTCTGGTAGGGCTGTCGGAAAACGACTGGGGAGCGATTTTTCTGGGGACGGCGACTCTGATCAGCGCTGGGGTGGTGCTGAACCGACCGCGTGTGCTGATCGTGGGCCTGATTGGCGCG
>CALMSM010000145.1 GCA_937872425.1 uncultured Candidatus Saccharibacteria bacterium | reverse complement strand
TTTATAAAAAAAATGTATAATTAGTCATCAGTTCCTTAGAAGCATAAACACTCCTCGCTGTCGCCCCAACAGGGTGCCGGCTGGGGGTGTTATTTAATTCCGAAGCAAGACAAGAGAGTAACATAAATTATGAGCAACCCAGACGCATACATCGAACATATTGAGCAACCTGTGCCAGTGCACGCCCCGGTTCGCCTCGCTCCTGCCGAACAGGGCACTGTATTGACTAGCGCCGATAGTGTCACTGACGTGTTCGGGATACCCGAAAACGAATACAGTGAAGTTTCCGCCCCTGGTTTACTGCACACTGTTGGTCGTTTTGCACTGCGCACATCCATGCTTGCAGCGGCCGTCACGACCTACGCATGGGAGCAATCGCCAGAGAACGAAAAGTTTCGAAGCCAATGGGCCGTCAAGACACTAGCATTCGGGAATAGATTATTTGAGCATATAGACATTCGTGCGATTTCTATCCCCGGTAAGGCGTTGGTGGTCGGTGCAGTCGTGGCTGGGATTACGATTGCCGTTGAATCAGTCACCGGAGTAGTAACAGCGGCGACGATTTCCCAGAAAGATGGCATGCTGGGCAAATTCAACAGTGGGGTTACAAAGCTCGCAAGCAAGCTTGAAGTCACCGGCAAAGACGGCAAGCCAAAAGGTGACGCGGCAATCGCGCTTGCCGGAGGCGCAGCACCACTCGTTATTAAACGTCACGCCGAAGCCGGTGGCGAACGTACGTTCAAAGAGAACGCCAAGAGTGGTGTCAGAGCCGCTGTGGGCATAGGTGCATTCAGCGGAGGTCTGGGCGCTGCTGCATCAGTCGCTATAGATACAGCAGATACGTTTGGGCACACTGCGGGTGCACTGGAAACTATCGATTTTGTCTCCAAGGGCTCCACGTGGTGGGGCTTGTATGGGTACATACTGGGCTGTAATCTTGTAGATAAGGCATTCACGAGCACTGGTCAGCGGGTAGGAGCGTGGTATTACTCAAGACAAGCACAGCTTGCACCATCAGTCCAAACAGGGGCAACACTATGAGTGCTCGGTTAGCTGAGTCTGGTGGCGTACCCAGGGACGTTGTTCTTGAGCCACAGCTCACAGGTCTTATAACCGCACATGATGTGCAGGCGAGTCTCGATGATCCTGAAACTGTTACCGCGGTTGATGTAGCCGGAAATACACTCGCAGTGCTGACGCCAATCCGTAACAATAGTGAGGCGAATCATTCTTTCTTTACTTCCGACGATGCCTATTTTCTTAACAATGATGCGCTAGAACGTATGGACCCAGCAACACTTGATATGGCAAAAATTGGGAGCATATCACTCGGTACGCAAATTATGGTAGAACATGACCTAAGCGATGCCACCCCAATAACAGCACTCCAAACAATGTTTAATCAGGCTGGGCGAACGCTCCAGCTCGATAAGCGCGTGCTGGACGATTTTAACGGCACCATGGCGGGGGTTCATCATTTCTACAGCCCTGTCACCAGGACAGCCGAGATTAGCAGGCAGTTCAGTTCGCTTCGTGATGCCCATGCCGCACTTCAGGAAACGGATGAGTGGAAGGCCTACGAGGCCCAAGGTCTGCGTTTTGTAAATGGCCAAGACATAACGCCAGAGCTCATGGAACGGCTCTGGAGCGTCTATGACGAGACGTTTGATGTGCTTGTATCTAACCATCCGTCTGCGCAAAAGCAGCCAAAAGACGCATTTATTGAGCAATGCGCGCAGCCATTTTCAAATATTACGTATGTGGCACCTGATGGCGAAGAGATATGCAGTGCTTTGTTCATGGTAGATGATACGATGTATTGCAATTGGCTAGACCAGCGCTACTTTGATCAAAAAAACCCAGATGGTGACACCGCCTTCGTACCGGGCGTGTCCACAAGAATAGAAAAACAAGGTCTCAAATTTAGTCCTCTTACCATGGGCGCGATGTCATGGCTCGCTATGCAGGTTCCAAACTTCACAGGCTTTGCAACGCAGTGCACTAACCGTTCTGTCGATTACATTCCGCGTCTGTCGCAAGACGCCACTGTAGGCACAACCAATCTCCAATTTGAACCTACGGCCACCTATCAATACCCCGTATATACGGTGAATTAATAACATGATTAATACAGAACTTCAGTATAAAAAAATAGGCGTAGACGATAAGCTTTTCTACAATCGTTTTTATAGTGCCCAGCCCTTGCCCAACTCAGATTATTGCTTTTCGGTCGTGCAGACGTGGTTGGCGTACGGAGGCGAAGTGACCGGAGCGCCGTTAGCTGATCGGCTTCTGCTGCTCAAATACGTTGATGTACTAGACAAAGATGAGCCCCAGCACAACTACACGCTTATCGGTGACCCCCAGGATATCAGACACGAACATATCCAAGAATTAATTAACCTTGCTCGTATACCACATGCCAAAGTAATTGTGACGCAGTCGCACAAAGAAGCTGTCGAGCAATTCCTGCCTGAGTCATGGCGCCTCGATGAAGAGCAGGGCCTCAAAGACTACGTATACTCCGTTGCGGGCTATGCAGCGCTGGATAGCCCAGAGTACCGTCGTATTCGTCGCGAGATAAGCATATTCAAAAGAGACAATAGCGAACACGTCACCATTGAAGACCTTGATTTGAACGTCTGGACAAACAAAGAATTCCTTGTCAACAACCATCACACATGGGATAAGACGTTCCAATACGAAAACGACCCTGATCGTACGGAGGGTGTCATAATGCAGGAAACTCTTCTCCGGTCTGACAAACTGGGCGTGCGCTGTGTTGTCATCAAGGTGGACGGTAGAGCGGAAGGCTTCATGATTTATACAGAGGTTCAAGCTGGTGGGAAACTGTACGCAGATGTGCACCACGCACGGTTTAGTTATCGTTACAAACACCTCAACGATTTAGCCTTTCATTTATTTGCAAAACTAATTGCTAGCCGCGAGTATGACTACATCAACTTTGAACGTGATGCAGATATCCCAGGTTTGCGTGTTCACAAACAAATGCTCAAGCCAGTATTCACTATAACTGCATACAATCTTCAAGAGCATAAGCTTTAATATACCGGCCAAAACGGCTATGATGTATAGGTTATCAGAGTCAATCTATGCTGACATCATTTTTCTATATCGTATCCCTTGTTGGTATTGCGCTTCTTGGCCTTGCTACGTTTATCAATCGTAGCAGTAGAATGAGTAGCTACTTCAGTATGCTTAGCTTTTCTATTGCTGGTTGGCTTGGGGTGCAGTTCCTCGCGACACGCTTGAGCACATTTGCATTCGGTCTCACCATCTTTGGCCTCATCGTCTTTAGCTTTATCCCTGGGTTCGTACTCTTGTTCACCACCGAGTTCGTTGGATTTTCTGCATCCCGCCGGCTGGCCCTCTACCGTCTCTCGATATTTGGTATTTTTGCGTTGCTTCTATTGTCAATACTTCCTGGGACAATAAAATCAGTGGAGGTCTCGTCCGGTTCTATCGTGTTAAACCCGGGCCCGCTTTACACGATTCAAAGCCTGATAGCGGCAGCCTTAATCACTCTATCCATTGGCATTTTTGTTGCAAAGTTCAGAAAGTTCTCTGCGCAAAAAAAAGCTTCGTCGTATTTCCTTATAAGCGGTTTTTTCATTGCAGCACTAGGCAGTATGCTCAGCGGACTTGTGTTTGCAGATACGGCGGCTGCACAGTTCATGGCACCATTATCACTCTTTCTCATGACAGGTTTGATATCCTATGCAATCTCAAAACATAGTCTTTTTGACCTCAGACTTGTTGTAGTTCGATCGGTGGGGTACATACTCTCGCTAGGAACGATAGCAATCTTGACCGCTATCGTTTTGTTTAGATTCTCCGGCTTGCTTGTCCGATGGAATGTCAGTGCTTCTGCCCAGCAGTGGTTTTATGTGTTCTTCACACTCGTGTTGGCGACACTATATGGTCCGCTTAAGCGCCTCTTTGACAATATCACCAAAAAACTATTCTATAGGGACGCATATGACTCGCAACAACTATTAGACACATTCAACCAGGTGCTCGTATCTACTATCGACCTAGAGGTCATGTCAAACCGGATTAATGAGATTGTCGAACAGACTATCAAGCCAGAGTTTTGCGCAATTGCCCTAAAAGAAACAAGTTACCAGGACCGTAGGATTATCAGCAGCAGGCCTCTAAAAATCGAAGAAGATGACATAAACTACGCACGACTTGTAACCCCTGGTCTCGACCGCAAAGTATTTGTTGCAGATCGCTCACCCGAAACAAGTCGTGATCTCCAACGGATTATGCGCAAAAACAACATTGGCGTATTAGTCAGGCTGACGGCTGACGCAAAAGCCCAGGGCATTGGCTATATTCTGCTAGGCTACAAAAAAAGCGGGAACCCGTATACCCCGCAAGATATTCAAGTTTTGGAAATCATGGCTAACGCACTGGTTGTTGCAATTCAGAATGCACTGGGGTTTGAGGAAATCCAGCAGTTTAACGTAACCCTGCAAGAAAAGATTGATAGTGCGACAACCCAGCTCAAGCACGCCAACCAAAAACTCGTGGCGCTCAACGACACCAAAGATGACTTTATTAGCATGGCATCACACCAGTTGCGCACCCCACTGACTGCCGTCAAGGGTAACATCAGCATGATTATGGACGGTGACTTCGGCAAGATACCCAACGACGTTCGTGACCCACTTGGTCAAGCATTCGCCAGTAGCGAACGCATGGTTGGGCTTATCGCCGACCTTCTCAACGTGTCGCGTCTGCGTACTGGCAAGTTCGCAATCCAGCCCGTCCCAAGTAATCTTGACTCCGTGGTCCAGAGTGAACTTCGGCAGCTGCAAGAGAGTGCTCATGCCCATAAGCTCAAACTTACCTACAAGGGCCCAGATAACTTCCCAACGCTCATGCTGGACGAAATCAAGATTCGCCAGGTCATCATGAACTTCGTCGACAACGCAATTTACTACACTCCCGCCGGGGGCAATATAACCGTTACGCTGAGCCATACCGCCAAGGCTATTGAGTTCACTGTTGTCGATGACGGTATCGGTGTCCCACGTGACCTCCAGCATCATCTCTTTACCAAATTTTATCGTGCGGGCAACGCACAAAAAATGCGCCCGGACGGCACAGGCATTGGTCTATTTATGGCCAAAAAAGTCATCATTGCCAGCGGCGGCAGTATTATATTTAAGAGCGTAGAAGGCAAGGGCAGTACATTCGGTTTCACCTTGGCCAAAGCCAAGGCAAAACTCACCCAAACCACGCACGGATCATCCAGCTAAGCACAAACATAATAATATTGACAAAAACAACATAATTTGCTATTATAGGGTCATTGCGAAATGGTCGCATCAAAAATAACAAATTCAACAAGGAATCACTAACAATGACTAACCACGAAGCCTCACCAACCCCCAACCCTATAGACCAGCTCCCCGCTGGATTCGAGAATGCTTTTGATCCTGCAGCCCG
>CALMSM010000144.1 GCA_937872425.1 uncultured Candidatus Saccharibacteria bacterium | reverse complement strand
TGGTAGCGGTCGAGTGCATAAAATAGTGATCCGGTGTAGGGGCCAACTTCGTCAGCAGTGCCGTAGTTGCCGTTTAAATACTCACGCACGAAGAAGCTTGAGGGCTCATCGTACTGCGGAAAATCAAACTGGGCCACATCATGACCTTCGGCAGTTAAGCGCTCAACTAGTTTAGCGAACTGTGTACCCTTGCCCGACCCATCCGTACCTTCAATAACAATAAATGTACCAGCTCGGGTGGCGTCTTTGACTGCTGGTTTTGGTTCTTTTTTGTTGCGTATCATCGTGCTTTTAAACCAGTGATGGCCTCCGGTAATGACCGCGTGTCTTTGTAGGCTTTTGGTAGCATTTGATCCGGGGTCCAGGTGGCAATAAGCTCTTCGAGAGATGTGCCTACTTGATATTTGCCGCTCATGCCATCATCTCGGCCTTCGCCGTAGTTGCCTTCTACCTCACCGGTTTCGACAAATATAGCTTGGGCAATACGCTCACCTACGGGCAATAGCACTGTCTCGTGTTCATTTAGGTTATAAATTTCCAATGTTAGGCGGTTGATATAACCCGGGTCAACCCAGCCTGCATCAAAACACACTGCAATACCGTTCCGACCCCAACTAGAACGAGATTTAACCTCATACGCACCAGGTGGTTTAATCCCAAAGAATTCATGTGTGTGTGCAAGAATGCGCTCGCCAGGCTTAAGTGGAATCACAGGGTGTTCGGCTGGTATGCCTTCCATAAGCTTGACGCCATTAGCATTGCACCAATCTTGGTGACTGATTGCTTGGTGGACCTCACCAAAGTAGCGTTGGACGTCGTTCTTGTCGAAGGGGTTATACACATAACCTTTTTTGGCTTGTCCAGTTCTGTAATAGTAGTAACCGAGTGTCACATCAAGGCTGGCATGGCTGACATGCTTTGGGTTGTAGGGCACACAAACAATATGCTCGTCTTCTATTGCCTGTCGTATTTGTTTATTGCTGTAGACTCCCACAAAACCCTCCATAAACTATCATTTGCGAGTCCACCAACCGCTAGTGACTACAGTATACCAACATATTAGGCATGCTGGCAAAGTGTTTATTTAGCAACAGTCCTGACAATTTCTGCATGAATTGCATCGGCAGCTTTGCTGGCGTCTACTGCCGTGATTGAACCAACGAGGTCCTCTTGCCTGTTAAGTAGGGCGAGCCCTTCTTCGTAGCCCGCACGGACTCTGTGGTGGTACTCCGTGCCCTGGGATTCAAAGTAGTCACTCTCGCCGCGTTTTGCACGGCGTTCGTCCAGGAGTGCCTGTGGTGCGTCCATGAAAATAAACACATCAATATCCCACTGGTTGAGTAGCTGTATGCATGCTTCGACTCCGCGTTTCTTATCAGGCATTCTGCTTCCATAGGTATTGTAGGCAATGACTGCCAAGGGACTTCTATCGACGATTACGACTTCACCTGCGTCACGTCTTGCCTGGAGGTCGTAGCCAAGCTCACCGTGCATTGCCAACGAGATGTACATATCTGTTTCTGGGTGTCGTGGGTGCGGGGACAAAGAGGCTTTGCGGAGTTCTTCACCAATTGATGTGCCCCCGGATGCTCGAGTAATGTGTACCATGCATCCTTGGGCTCGGAGGTATTTCTCAAGCATATGAACTTGCGTTGTCTTACCGACGCCATCGGGACCATCGATGACAATTATTTGTGGTCTAACCATGGTGTTATTTTAGCAGAAAACGGAAATAAGGCCGGCGAAGGTACAACAAGAACCTTACCGACTTACCGGATAGTTTGATGAGATGAGTGTGCTGGTGCTGTAAACTTTTGGTGATTGCGCCAGGCGGGCGTGCCCACACACTGTATCCATTGGACTCGTACTCACTGATTATCTGTACGAATTCTTGCGCAGCAGGCGCGGATAAATCGGATAGCGTGTCTGTGTGCTGATTGGGCACAACCACCAGATGATCATCAACAGTCTGTGAGTCCCAGTGCGAATACGGAAATATGTTTTGGACGATTTTGAAGTGTTTGGCTAGTTTCACAAGCTGCGGGCTGCTTTTATTGATTTCACAAAACGCACACATGTCTTGGGGTTTCTCAACATGCTTCTGGTGTTGTCTGTAATTTTTGATTTCTTTTTTGCTTCGTGTGGCAGTCATGCCGAACTAGACCCTTCCTCTTTTATTGCCTATCTGTCTCGTATTTAGATTTCGTTGTTGGCGACAGCAATGCTGGGCCCCATAGAAGAAGTCACGTAGATGCTCTTAACATAGCCACCCTTGAGACCAGCTGGTCGGTTTGCTTTGAGGCTGTTGAGCACGGCTTGTGCGTTCTGGAGAAGTTTGGCTCCGCCGAAACTCACCTTGCCTACCGCAACATGCACAATCCCGGTGCTGTCGATGCGGTACTCCACGCGCCCAGCTTTAGCTTCTGTAACAGCTTTAGCGACGTCGGTTGTGACAGTACCACTCTTTGGGTTAGGCATGAGGCCTTTTGGACCAAGCACGCGAGCGTATTTGCCCAATTTTGCCATCATCTGAGGAGTTGATACAAGCACGTCAAAGTTAATAATGCCCTTGTCTAGTTGCTGCAAGAACTCATCGCCAGCCGCAATATCTGCGCCGGCTTTTTTGGCGGCCGCAACGCCAGCTTCGTCTGCGAATACTGCAACACGAACGTCTTTGCCGGTGCCAGCGGGAAGAACGACGATGTCACGAAGGTTTTGGTCTGCCTGACGTGGATCTAGGTTAAGGCGGACATGGACTTCAACTGCAGCGTCAAATTTGACGTGGCTTGTCTTGGTCGCGAGGTCCAATGCGTCCTTGAG
>CALMSM010000143.1 GCA_937872425.1 uncultured Candidatus Saccharibacteria bacterium | reverse complement strand
GGGTTGACGAGACCTTCGCTACTCAGGCTCAGAGCCCCGAAGACATCGCTAAGGTCCGCGTCGCCATTGGGAACATGAAGGAACTGGCCGAAAAGTACCCCAAAATCATCGTCGGCAAGCACGTCAAGCCTTGACGAGCAGCTTTGGGTGTGGTAATCTTCGTTTTGCGGGTGGGGGGTTAGACATCCCAGAGGGCCTCATAAGCCTTCCCAACAGAGTGCAATTCTCTCGACGCCGCAATCATACAAGTGAATACGCGGCTTTGGGTCATTGGTTGATCGCTTCGTTGCCAACGAAGATTAAACGGGTTCGATTCCCGTAGGCCGCTAAATGCGGGGCTGATGTTTAACGGTAGCATGGAAGTCTTCCAAACTTCTCGTACGGGTTCGAGTCCCGTGCCCCGCTTCCCATGAAATCTTCAAATGGCCCCGTAGTGTTCTTCCCTCGGAACCCCATCGCCGCGACAATTGCCGTCGCCATCGCAGCGCTGGTGCTCAAGACCCCCAAGAAATTCCAAGCCACCTTCCTTGCTGTCGTCCGGCGTTTCCGGTAAAGTCTTGACGTTGGAGTCTAATGACAGCACCAGGAGGGTACGTCCCCGAAAGAGACGCAAAAAGACAAAGAGAGTACTCCAAGACCGAGGCTGGCAGAGCTTCTAAGAGAAGAACTCAAGCAAAAATCAAAAAAGAAAAGCCTCAACTGGTTCTTTTGTGGTCGGCCAAGAGTAGTGCTCGAAAAAAAGGAATAGAATGCTCCATTACGGAAGCGGACATTCGAGTACCGGCGGTTTGCCCAATCTTGGGCATAAGACTGGAATTTACACAAGGAAAAAGAACTGACGCGACTCCAAGTATTGATCGGATCGACAATACTTTGGGTTATGTGTCCGGAAACGTTCACGTCGTCTCTTGGCGAGCCAATAAAATCAAGCAAGACGCGTCGCTGGACGAGCTTCGGTCTTGGGTCAGGTTCCTGGAGTTAAGATGCTCCTGACAGTTATCCAAAAACTCTTGATGTACGGCCACCTGGGAATACTTATCGAGTTTTGGTTTACGGGGTTCTTCTCGCTGTACCAGAAGAACTGGAAGATGACCGGGCATACTTATCTTCCGATGGTTTTTGTCTACGGGATGACGGCCCTGGTACTCGAAGCCGTCAGTGAGGCCCTGCCATGGCCTTTTTACTTCAAGGCCCTGGTGTACTTGCCAGTCATCTACGGCGCCGAAGCACTCTCGGGTGCCGCCATCAAAATCGCCACCGGACTACTCCAAAAGACCTTTGGGGGGCACGGTGGCGGTATTGTTCCGTGGGACTACGGTTCAAGCCGCTGGACCCCTTTCGGCCTCATCAACTTTAAGTACGCGCCTGCGTGGTTGTTGGTCGCCCTTGCCTTCGACCCGATTTCTGGTATGATGCGCAACGTCGTCAACTACCTCGCAAAGGTGCAATAAATGCAATTTGATTCAACTGTGAATGTGGCCGAAGAGATGAACGGCGTGGCTTTGTGTGACGAAGCAGCCGACATCGTGCTGAAGAACTGCCCCACGGCAGAAGCCCAAAAGGCCCTGCTGAAGATCCTCAAGAACTACGACGCTCCCAAGGACCAGGTCCGTGAGGCACTGCTCTGGACCAAGAACGGCGACGTGCTGAGGAAGACAAGTCCGGCCGTCCCCGCGTACTCGCATCTTGACGATTCGAAGTACGTCGAATGGAAAAGGGCCGACCTCAAGAACCAGGCCGACCGTGTCGCTGCCCACAACGCCAAGGTCGTGGCTGAGTACATGAAGGACGACGACAGCTACGGCATCCTCACCCTTCAGCGTGCCCTGTCTACCCATGCCGAGCGCAGCGATGGCAACTCCAATGGGATTTCTCCTGCGGTTGTCGCCCACTTCCTCGACTCGCACCCCGCCGTCGTCCGAAAGGATGGCGTTTTCTTGGTCGAGGTCAGGGATTTCCAGCAAAAGTCCTGGTATCTCATGCCAGCTTCTGAGAAGATGTCGTTCTTCAAGCGTGTCAAGATTTTCTTCAAGCTGATTTTCGGAGCCCGCTAATGGAATTCGTCAAAGTCAAAGTCGGCCAGGTCTGGGCTATCGCTACCACCTGCCCGGAGTCAGGTCGCTTCGATGGATACCGTGTCGTGTCCGTAAGTCCTGAACTCTCAAGCGTTGGAATTCAGCACGTCAAGACGGGCAAGGTCTCGACTGTCTGGAGTCGTCCTGAATGGCGCCAGTGGTCGGCGCTCAAGCTCATCGAGGACGTACCTTGAGCGAATTCATCGACAAGAGCGGCAAGCCACTTGCTCCTGGAGACCTCGTGGTGTACTCGGCCCGTTTTGAAAGCGACAAATGACCATTTCAGCCAGAATCGTTGCAGATTCAATCCAGAAGAACAGCCGACACCGCCTTACGACTTTCGTCCTGAAGTATCCTCGGTTCGTGCATGCCGAGTTCATGACGCACCGCGTGTTCAGCCGCAACGCAGCTTCCAGCCGCGCCATCCCCATCCAAAAGATGATTGAGCGCATCATCAAGGAACCTGCTGTGCCCGTGCATTGGGGTCGCAACCAGGCTGGCATGCAGGCCGCCGCTGAACTGACCGGCTGGCGTCTCTGGCTTGTCAAGCAAATCTGGCTCAAGACCCGCTACGTCGCGATTGCCTTCGCTTGGCTGCTCTGGAAGATCGGCCTCCACAAGCAAATCTCGAATCGCATCCTTGAGCCCTGGATGCACATCGAGGTGGTCTGCACAGGTACGGACTTCGCGAATTTCTACGCCCTCCGCAACCACCCCATGGCTCAGCCCGAGATGCAAGAACTCGCCAAGGCCATGCTTCGCGCCCATGAGTGGTCAAAGCCCCAGGTCCTGAAGCCTGGCCAGTGGCATCTCCCGTTCATCAAGAATGAAGACCTGGGCGAGATGTACATCGACCACCTCTTTGGCAAAGACCATCGCGTCAAGCCCCCGAACGCCGAGGGCTTCCAGTTGGAAGAGCGCAAGAAGCTCTTTGATTGGCATCTCGCCCAACTTAGCGCTGCACGATGCGCACGGGTGAGCTACCTGAAGCACGATGGTTCAACGGCTACCCTTGAAGAGGACATCGAACTCTACTTCAAGCTCATGGGCGGCAACCCGAAGCACGCAAGCCCCGCCGAGCACCAAGCGATGGTCCCGCTCAAGTCAAGGGTCCCGCAGTACGAAAGCAATCGGTACAGAAGCAACCTTTCTGGATGGATCTCTTTCCGTAAGATGCACGATGGCGAGACGGTCCATGAATCTCCTTGACGTTCTCGTTGCGGTTCTGCTCGTGGTTGTGTTTTTGGCCCCATTGGTAGCCCTTGGGCTCGATGTTTACCGGTACAGGGGGTGGCCATGAAAGACCTTAAGCTCGCCCTCCAGGCCATTGAAGACATGCGTGCCACAGGCCAACTGGTCGACGACGTGTACTTCCAGTTGCTCGTCACCGTGGCCTCTGACTACGTCTGCGAAGAGCAGGACCTTGAGCAGGGCTTGATTCTGCTCAATAAATGCACCCCCGAGTACTTCGAGGGGCAAATGGTCACCCAGATGTCCGACGATGAGGCCTTCGCTTCGTCGGTCGTCAAGATGTCCTACAAGCTCATGCAGCTAGGGGTCGTTGACACCGACATCGAATCTGCTAACATGCTCAGTGCGGAGGCGTAACCATGATTCCTGAGATTTTTGTGTACGCTGGTGACAGGTCCGCCATTGCGAAGGTGACTTCGTATGAAGCGGCGCAGGCCGTCTCCAGGCTCTACGGCGATGAAGTCATTATTACCCGCGACCTGTCCTATTCGGGTATCGACGTCCGAATCATTCGGGACGGTAAGTTTCTCGACTTGTTGATGCGTGGTGGCAAGTTTTACATCCCAGAGTGACCATGGACATTCCCGACCGCATCGTACCTGAATCCCGGCTTTGGCGCTTCAAGGCCACGGTACTGCCCCTCAAGAAGGCGGAAGGCCCCTACCGCTTCCGGTCGCCCCTATTCGTCTACCGGCACGGGGATCCCCAGCCTTTGGGTTGCGGTGTGGTGTTTCTGTCCGGCCACGCCCTGGTCGCTGAAATCGCCCTGGACTATTCAATCCCGGAGCGCCTCGAAGTCGAAACAGGCCGCCAGCATTGGATTTATCCCCACGTGACGTACGACCTCAACCTCACCAAAAACGAAGTCAAAATCGACTACTTGGTGATTTCGCCCAATGCCACGACGGACGTCGAGCACGACCCGATTGGAACGGCTTTGCTATGAATACCAGGTGGTTGCGATTCATGGTGTGTTCGGTGTTGTCAATCTTCGACATCGTCCTTGGCGTCGTGGCCCAGAACACCCTCAGGGACCATGCCTTGGCTGAACTGTTTTTCTGGTCAGGATTCCTGCTCGCGGTCGGTGCCCTTGCGAGCTATATGGCCCTGAGAGAAAACGACGACTAAGGCCGTGTAATCTTCAGGGCATGCACCTGTCCGCCCGAGTACTCAAAGATGTCCAGTCGGTTAATTCCTTTGAGGCCGACACTGAACTCTCGTGGACCGAGGGCGATACCCTTGACATCCACCTGCAGCTAATTGACGTCAGCCTCGACCGTGCTCTCCAGGGCTTCCAGCCCGAGGGGCGCAGGTACGTCCCCACTGCCGGTGCGACGCTGTCGTGCGTCATCGAGAACATCGACGATGCCAAGAAAATCACCAGATTGGCCACTCAGCCATTCGCCAACGACGGCTCGATTTGGCGCCTGAGCATTTTGGCGACTGACGTCATTCGCGGCACACCACAACTTCGCTTGACTCTGACCGAGGGGACCAAAGTCACCCGTGGTCTCGTCAGGCTTGCGCTGAAGATTCATCCGCGCTCGAACTTGTGAGGTGACCCGTGGCAATTCTAACGAACTCGAAACCAGGTGTTGGCGCGGTCTACCCGTCCAACGCCATCGACGCTGAACTCCAACGCCTTGAGCCAATGGTCGGGCCGTACCAAATCCGCACCAGGCACCTCTTTGGCCTTGACCTCGTGTCCAAGATGAGGGACTCCATCACCAAGAAGCCCATGGTGATGACTGACGCCATCATCCAGGACATCATCATCGGCGCCATCAGCCAGGCCGAGACTGAGTGCATGATTGACATCAGCCCCATTCAGCGCCGTGAGAAGTACCCCTTCGACCGTCAGGCCTACGAGTCCTTCGGGTACATCAAGACCCTGCACAGGCCAGTGAATTCGATTCAGAAGCTGTCTGTGACGCCTGCAAACAACATCGATGTGTTCACGTTGCCCCTTGACTGGGTCGAAGTCGCGTACTTCCACCGTGGGCAAATCAACATCATCCCCATGACCGCAGCTTTCATCCAGGGTGGAATGGTGCCAGCCAGCACTGCTGGTGGCGCGATTTTCTTTGCCATCATGGGCAACAGGTCATGGATTCCGGCATATTGGCAGCTTGAATATATCACTGGATACCCTGACTCGACCGTACCTCGCATCGTCAACGAACTCATTGGCACTATTGCTGCCCAGGAAATCCTGTCGATGCTCGCTGCCACCAACGCTGGGAACAACTCCCACAGCCTGGGGATCGACGGCCTCAGCCAGTCTGTCAGCACGCCAGGTCCTGAAATCTACAAGAACCGCTACAACGAACTGGCCGAAAAGCGTGCTGGCCTTGTGAAGAAAATCAAGTCGCTCTACGACAGGAAAATCTTTTCGAGCCACGTATGAAACTCGGCAAGTCCCAAAGAGACAAGTCGGAGGCCGAAGTCGCGTCAATCGCCGTCATCAGAGACGGGGCGCTGCTTTGGATTCGTCGTGCCGACAATTCCCTATGGACCCTGCCTGGTGGCCATCTAAACCCGGGCGAGGAGCCCCTGGACGGGGCGCTACGCGAACTTCGTGAAGAGACCGGCCTTACCCCGCCCGAAAGCGACATCGAGTTCCTGGGCGATGATTTGGTGCCCGGCAAGGCCCATCTCAGGATTTACTGCTTCGTGGTCGAAGTGCCGTCCGACACGAAGGTCGATTTGTCCCAGGACCCAGACCAAGAGGCCTCTGACTACGAGTGGAAAGACGAACTCCCCGAGTCCGACCACTGCCACGTCAGCCATGGCGACAATGTCACGCTCAAGTTCTTGCTTGAAAATGACGAGCTTTCCAAGGCCGAACAAAAGGAATGGCGAGCCAAGGACGGCCTGAAAATCCCCCACCACACAACCCCAGCCAGGGCTGAGTGGGACAAGGCCTACCACAAAAAGCTCGTGGAGTTCTTCGGTGCTGGTGACTCACAGCGCCTGAAGCCCGTCAAAATCCCCATCACGCCTCAAACGAGCGGCACCAACCCGGTCGTCAGCAAGGCCAGGTTCTCGCTCTACACACGCATGTTGGCAGGTGGCGATAGACTCCCGCCCGCAGTTGTCCGTAGGAATGGTATTGGCTGGCACGTAGTCGACGGTAATCACCGCCTCGAAGCAGCCCTCAAGCGCGGCCTCAAGGAAATGGACGCTTACGAACTGGTCGATCCGCCCAAGAAGACCAAGAAGTCTGAGGAAGACCTTGAGAAGGGTGAGCCCAAGCAGATCGGCGAATCTCTCACTGAGGACGACGCTCGAAAACTGGCTTCATGGTGGAACGCGAATCACCACGACCACCACGAAGTTCGCCCACACGACACGAACTTTCAGCCGGGCGGCAAGAATCACAAGAAGTTCAAAGTCGTTCGTCTCACCAAAGCCGAAGGCCCAGTCGACCTCATTGCTGCCACCACCGAGAGCCTGGATAACTCCCTCCGCAGGCCCCAATACCGCTCAAGCCCCAACCCTCTCGCAGGTCACTGCTACGTGGCCTCAGAAGCTCTTTGGCACATGATGGGTGGCCATGAATCAGGCTGGGTTCCTCAGAATGTCAAGCACGAAGGCGACCAGCACTGGTACCTGAGGCACGCCAAGACAGGGCAAATCCTCGACCCGACTGCAAGCCAATTCAGGACTCCCGTGCCTTATGACCAAGGTCGCGGTCGAGGTTTCTTGACCAAGCAGCCCTCGAAGCGAGCCCAAGAAGTCATTAATCGAGTCCAGGCCAAACTCGGTAAGGCCGAAGACCTGACCAAAGGCGCAGCCCCTGGAGACCCAGACTACCAAAAGAACTGGATTGTCCAACACGAAGCCGACCACGGGACCTACCAACTCTCGGCGGGGCTCCACAACCGGCTCCAGGCCCAGCAAGTCGTGAACTTGCACTACACTTCGAAGAGAACCGGCAAGGCGGCCCACCTCGGTGTCTTCAACGACAAGCACCAAGCCAAGCAGGCCATGCTGGAGCACCACGACAAAGTCGCTGCGGGACTCATCAAGCAAGACGTTGACACGAGCTTTGATTTTGGGGCCAACGACCCAACTCAGGACCCGCTCCACCAAAAGGCCCTGAAGTCAATCGCCCGGATGCATCCCAACAACCAGAAAATGGCTCACGCCTGGATTGCATTTACTCGCGGCCACACAGACCAAAGACCCGCCATCCACCCAGACCTTGAGCGCCATCTGGCCAGGTTCGGGATTGTCGACCCCAAAGGCTATCCCTACCAGGAAAACGGCCGTTCCATGGAACGCAGCGTCGGAGGCAAAAGGCCCTCGGGCCGCAAAGGCCACCGTCAAGAGGAACCTGAAGCACTGCGCAGGTACCGCGCTTTGGACCGTGACTATTTCATGCCCTACCAGCGCTCCGAAGTCGAAGGGAACGAAGACCTCCTCGAAAAGGGGCTGTTCTCCACAGCAGCCCTGGCAGGTGCAATGGCCCTCGGCCAGGTCGGCGGTGCAGAGCAAGACCCCAAGCCAGCCAAGGCTCTCGTTGAAGCCACGCAACGAGCAGGCATCGCTGCAGAGCCCGTGAAGTGGTCAGCCCTCGGCCTCCACCAGGCCCTGATTCCCATCGCACACCTCGAATCCAGCTTCGGCCAGAACATCGCACACGCCAAGCACCCCAAAGGGGATTACCACACAGCCCATGGAGCGCTGGGATTCAAGCCCGTAACAGCCCATGAAGAATACCTCAGGGCACCAACGCTCCAGAAGCTCTACGGCGACATGAAGGACCCAGCGATTTTCATCAACAAATTCAAGACCGACCCCAAGTTCTACAACTTGCTCGCAACCAGTCATTTCATGCGCTTGCAAAAGCAGCACGGCTCAGTCGAACGTGCAGCCTACGCTTGGCGATGGGGCACGGGAGCTTGCCAGGGTGCGTCTGACGAACAAGTTGCAAACGAGCCATACGTCATGAGATACCGCAGCCTCGCAGCCAACGCGGGACTCAAGAAAATGGCCATCAAGGACATCAAGCCTGGCACGCCCATTGACGAAACGACCTACGACTATTCGCACCTGATTAAATCACCTGCATTGCGTCGGAATTACGCCATGCACGTCACCCACGACCCATCAGCAGGCCAAAAGCCTACAGACCCACACGCACGTGAACCGCGCTCGATTGCTCGCGTGACTATTAAGCACCGCCAATCAGGGCAACTGGTCGGGTATGTCGACGGGTCCTGGGACCGAACTGAATCGGGCCACAAAGCCATTTTGCCGACGTACTCAGTCCTTCGCGACAAGGCTCTGAGGGGTAAGGGGCTAGGCAAGGCCATGTACGAGGCTCTGTACGCCCATGCCAACAACCACCTCGGTATCAAGCACGCAGTAGGCGAAGAACACTCGACCTCCGCATCACGAGTCCACCAGGCCCTGGCCGAAAAGCATGGCTGGGACTACCAACCCCAATGGGGTGCAAAGGACCAGGTCGTTTCACGCGACTTCGATGGCGCCTTTGGCCCCTACGAGTACAAACTCACATGAACGACTACGTTTGCAGTAGATGCGGTGCCAAGGCATTTTACGACGGTAGGTGCGGTGACGGTCCCGTTTTGATGTGCGGCTGCGACAGAAAAGGCTCAGTCTACGTCCAAGATGGTCGAGGCGGGTACTGGACCAACCCAACCCAAGCCCAACCTGTCAAGGAAGATGACTACAGCGACGGCAGAGACCCGGACGATTACTGGAAGTATAGGTAATCTGGTAACCAGTTGAATTCAGGTCAATGGAGATTTCCCGACGGCTTAAACCACCACTTTACGGCCCCACCGTGCCTACCGAGCCCAGCCGCAGTTTTTCCCGCGTTCGCCGTGAGCGCTATTGTTGTGTCTGGGCCTCGGCCAACTGCCTTGCACGTATCTCCAGGGCCAGGTCCATCATCACGCAGCACTGTGGGCAGGTCGGTAGGTCGACTTCGTATCCCCCGATGAGATGGTTCGCATCCCCAGAAGAGAAAACTCCTAGTAGCTCCGAGTCTGCGAACTTAATCCTGGACCAGTCACAGGCAGCGGTGTCAGCAGCGTTCCACCAATAGTTGTGAGATGGCCAGCCAAGCTTGCCCAACAAGACCCCGAGCGCATACACCGTCATGTGCCTCACGACCCGCAGCCCCGACAATAAAGCGCCGGGGTCATAGGGCGGGTTCGGAACGTTTTCATGGGTTTACTTTCTTGTACTTCTGGCCAGTGACGAATTTGGGCTCACCGAAGGTCAGAGCAATGGCCTCTTGCTCGAAGCGGTGGGCGATGACTTCCAGGTCCTGCTCCATGTCGTGGGCGTTCATCGCACCGATTGGTGAAGACCCTCCCCGCAGCGCACCAATGACGGTGAAAGACTCTTCCTGCACGTCGATGTAGACCGCCTGGCCACACCCTTGGAAGAAAATGGCGCCGCCATACAGTCGCGCCACTTCCAGAACTTCTTGCTGGCATTCCTGCCAGCGGCTGATGTCCATGTGGCACAGCTATCACACCGTAATCTAAACGTCAATGGAAGCTGACGGCCTTGAACATCTGCTTGGTGTAGACGACCCGGTTGAGCGCAGGCTCGCCCTCAAGTCACACCACGTTGAGCCCTATCACCTGAGAATCGCTCTGCAAGACGAGGACCCACAGGTCCGTGAAGCTGCAGCCAATCACCCCGAACTCACGCCCGAACTGATGCACGAACTCATCCATGGGGATGACCGATGGCTTGCTGCCCAAATCGTCCAAAGGCCTGATATCACTGATGAACAGCTTGAGCACGCGATGCAGCACGACGATTTACACCATCACGTCGTCGCGCACAAGGCCCTGACAGAAGACCAGCGCAACCGCATGGCTGACGATGCAACGGTCGCTGAGGGCCTGAAGGACGACCTGGCCAAGTCCGACCTCGTCAAGTCCATCGGGCATTTGTTGTACCCACACTTCGGTGAAGCAAAGCTCCACCAACTCGGCGCGTACTTCCCAGAGAAGAACCGCCGCAAGAGCGATTTCCGCCAGACCAAGTCGAAGACCTCGGTCTCCCAAACCGGTGGATATACTGACTACGGCGCCTTCAAGGACAAAGCCTTGCCCGAGAGCCGCCGCAGGATGAAAATCCGTGTGAAGTGGCGCAAGGACCTGCCGACCGAGGTCGACGAGGGTGTCCGCAACCGCATGTTCGGTGATGCTGACAACAACGACGTAGGCAACCTCGCTGACCAGTTCAGGGCCGTTCGCCAGGTTGTCGGCTCTAAATCTGACCACGCCAACGAGCAGCACGAACTCCAGCACGGAGTCTTTGGTCGCTTGGCTCAGAAGTACGGCATGAAGTCCAGGGACGCCATCATCCATGAGACCCTGGCAAGGCTCCCAGACGAGCACCGTGCCGCCCTGAAGGGCGTTTTCGCCAATGGGCCCAGGATGAGCTATCACCCGGCACAGTGGCCTGAAGAGACCATTGCGTTCGCTCAGAACTATTTGATGGACCCGGTCTACCGACGCAAAATCCACGTTGCCCAGCGGATCGACCGCAACACCGAAGCTCAGCACGACCAGGTCAAGAGAGTCCGCAAGGCCTGGAACGAACTCCAGCGCATCGCCCAGAACCTCAAGCCTGAAGACCTGGGTTTGGTCCACAAAACCGAAGACCAGGTCCTGCTCGAAGCCGTTGAGACCCTGACCAAAGCTCGTGGTGCTGACAGCGACAGTATTATCGACCACTTGGGCTACGATGAGCGCAGGCACGCCATCCTCGAAGCCATTGAATTCTTGACCGGTAAGCCGGTTGACCCAGACGCGTTTAGAGCTAGACTCATGGACTGTGACGACGACATCGAAGCGGCCTTGCTGGCGAGTGGCCTGACCCTTGAAGACCGGGCCAAGCTCGAAGCCGTGCTGTCGCTTGGTGGTGAACTGTCCAAGGCAGAGCCCAAGCTCCCCAAGCAGGTTCTGCCAGCCAACCACTCAGCAGCCGAGATGGCCTCTGATTTGCAGTGGGCTATCGACAACAATCAAATCGAGTCTGTTCACCTCGGCGGCAAGCACTCGTCAGGCACCTTGATGGCCCGCAACGACGATGGCGATTTGTTCTTGCTCAAGCCAGGCTCAGGCAAGCAATCCCCCGCTGCAGGTGCAGCAGAAGACAAGGCCTCTCAGTCTCGTCGTGAGGCTGCGTTCTCAGCCGTGGCTCGCCAGATGCATATCCCCCAGGTCCCCCAGGTCGAACTCGTGCTGGTCGACGGCAAAGAGGTCGCTGGCATTCGAATGCTGGGCCTCGATTGGACAGGCCTTGCCCGTGCGAGGGAAAAGGATTCGCAGGTCCCCCGCAGAGTGCTGAAGCAGCACCTCGACGATGGGTCGATTTTCAAGTGGGCCATCATGGACTACGCGCTAGGTAATCCAGACCGCCATGGCAACAACTTGATGATTGGGCCAGAAGGCAAGGTCGCCCTGATTGACCACGGATCGGCCTTTGCTGGGTCCTCGTTCGCACCAGGCCGCGACTCGAAGTCGTTTGTGCCGTACTACCTCAGGATTTGGGGTCCAGAAAAGGGCTGGTCGAAGCTCTCGCCTGATGAGCGCATGCATGTCTTGCCTACCTTGAGCCCCGAAGCTGACAACGAAATTAAGGAGTGGGTGAAGTCTCTTGACGTCGCTGCCATTGCAGACACTATGTACCGTTACGGGGTCGATCCGAGCGCGAGCTTGCAACGGTTGCAGACTATTTTGGGCCTGGCTGACCAGGAATCCAAGCTTTCCGAGGCCTTGAACGGGCTCTGGGTCAGCTAAGGTCCAATCACGAAGGCCATGTAGCTCATCATCATGAAGTCTGACACCCAAACGTATTCGTTGTTGGGGTCAAAGTTCTCGGGGTCGCCGTTCCACTCGTGGAATTTTTTCATCAGTTCCCGACGTTTTTGAACAACCAGTATGACCTCGCTCAGATTGTAATCGTTACATACCCGGCCACCGAAATGGTCGGCCGCTTTCTGAAGCAGATCTGCCGCTAGTTCAGCTTCGGTGACGCTCAGGATTTTGGGCATTACTTACCCACCATCCTGATGTCCCCTTCCATGGGGTCGAACTGCGGAACGGTGAGAACGGCTTTCTCGCTCAGAGCCATCGAGCCGCCCTTGAAGACCTTGACCCAGATATCCCCGTGCTCTTCGCCAGTGCCTTCCAGGACGAAGGTCATCTTGGGGAATGCCGCTGAGATGGCGGCCATGTGCTCTTCGTGCTCGTACCACTTCATTTCTTCGCCGCCTCTTCTTCGCGCCTCTTGAGTTCCTGCTTCAGTTCTTCCACCGAAGCGTCCTCAATCGTCCTCTTGACCAGGGTCTTCATCGTGCGTCCTTTTCGTCTTGGTCCTTCAGGAATGCATCGAGTTGCAGTACTCGCCGAAGCCCCTGGAGTTCAGTGTTTTCATGGTCAGAACTTGTAGCCGTTCTCAGCCATCTTCTTCGTCCACGCCGACTGGCGCTTGGCCGACTTGGGCGGCGCGTAGACCTGCTTGTTCTCGTCAACGAAACCTGCACGGTTGACCTGGCCCAGACGGCCCTTGCCCTGCTTGCGCATCAACAGCGTGGTGGGGCTCAGCTTGATTTTCTCGCTCATGGTGGTGATTCCTTGTGGTACTGCGGGGTTAGCTGCGTGAGACCTTGACGCTCATCCCCGACTGGATGATGAGCAGGGCGCATGAAATCGTGGCGTTTTGAGAGAATTCGAGGGACTTGCCAAGGGCATCGCTGATAAAGTACACGCCCAGAGAAATCAGGGCGAGTTGAACGATGAAGGCAAAGACGATAGCGGCGAAACTTGCTCGGTCGGTCATTGTGTTACTCCATGTGGTACTGCTGTTCTTGTGCGTTGTTGAGTTCGTCGACCATGCCGACGACCCGCTGAGCAGCGACGACCCAGTTGCGGGGCTCGGCCGAGAGGTCGAGTTCGGCCAGTGCATCCGAGGCCCACTCGTTGAAGGCGCGCTTGGGGTTGTTGGGGCGGGCGAACTTGAAGTAGTCGCGAACGGCCTGGGCCTGAAGGGCACGGTACGCATCGCGGAGCATCGGGGTGTCCATCTCGTTGAGGTTCATGGCGACCGTTATACACGCCTAAATGCCCGCCGTCAAGCCTGCATCGTAATCTGTGATGTCGAGAGGTTACGATGCAAATCACCCAGAACGAAATTGAGTTCAAGCGGAAGGTCGGCAAGTCCGGCTCCAGAGACATTTACCACGTCAAGACCCGTGGAGGTTTGCACGTCATGGCCCGTTCTGACGGTACCGTGCTTGGTGCTGGTCCCCACAGAGCCGTCGCTCGCCACTTGGCCCAGAAGTTCGAGCCCGACGTTGTGTGGGAAGACCTCTCAAAATCGGACCATGTAGATTTTGAAACGTTCGAGGCTCTTCTCCCGAAATATGAGGGAATCACGAACACTCTCAGGAGACTTCAAAATGATGACGATCAGCCTACTGGACCGTGAATCGCCCACTGGCCTGAAAGTCCGTCGGATTTTGACGCGCCGAAAGAGCAGCCTCAAGTACTACCACGCCAATCGCGAGGCAAAACGTAAGTACCAAAAAGAAAACCAACCCAGGAACACTAAGTACGTCTGGGAATGGTCTCTCAAGAATGAATACGGTATCTCTGTGGAGATTTTTGACCAGATGCTGCTAAGCCAGTCGGGACGCTGCGTGACATGCTCGGTCGCCCTTCAGAAACTCCACGTCGACCATGACCACCAGACCGGTGTCGTTCGCGGTCTTCTTTGTGGTCCATGCAACATGGCACTGGGACTTGTTAAGGAAAAACAAGAGGTTCTTCGTGCCATGATTGACTATCTAGAAAGTCACTAAATGTCACGCCGCCCAGTTAACGACCTCATTACGGAAATCCCTCCGCATCAAATCAGCTTCGATGCAGAGGCGTTCGACGATGCTGTTCGCTCCCAGGGCGTCAGGCTCGTGCATTACGCGGCGACCAGGTGCCCAGTCGGCATGACCGACATGGACGAAATCCGTCGGCCCCATCCTGACCACGAGGGCTGCACCAACGGGTTTTTGTACACCAAGACTGGCACGATTACTGCACTGTTCACCGGCAACTCGAAGCACAAGAACCCTGAAGAGATGGGGTTCTGGGACGGTTCGACCGTTCAAGTCACGTTCCCCCGCCAATACGATGAGACCGGCGAGCCCATCTTCGTAGCCCCATTCGACCGGTTTTACCTCGAAGAGGAAGACATCGTCGTCCCCATTTGGCAGCTTTTCATGCACCACGAGTCGGGCATTGACCGCCTGAAGTACCCCGTCGCCCAAATCCAGCAACTCATTGATTCGGCTGGCTTGCGGTATGCCCAGGGCGCCGACTTCAGCATTACGTCCAGTGGTGAACTCCGTTGGACTGGCCGTCGACCCACACCCAACCTCGACCTGGGTGGACCCGCTCCTACTCGTGGCGCTGTGTGCTCGGTACGGTATTTGTATCGACCGTATTGGTACGTCGGCCAAATCGTCCACGAACTCCGCGTGACTCAGATTTCCGATGGTCCCGACAGGTCCATCCAGCGCATGCCTCAAGCCGTGGTCCTGCACCGTGAATACGTGGCCTTGACTCGCGAGCAAGAAGAACCCGGCGAACCAGGCGGTGCGATTGACGCAGACGCCATGCGCAGAGTACTCGGTCCGTCTTCTGGCGGCTTTAGCCCTCGGTAATCTTAAGGTCGCCATGAAAAAGAGTGCGGTTGATTTCCTAACAGACGTGCTCGGTGCAGAGGGTGCGAAGGCACTCTCCAGGACCGCGACCAAGGAGCCAGCGCTTGGCGCCTTGCTCGTACCCAGGGCCGCCCTCGCGTGGATTCACCAGACCGACGCTTTCGAGGGCGTTGTCCCAGGAATTCCAAACTCTTACCTCAAGTTCCAGAAGTCCGAGTCGGGACTCACTGGGATTGTGACACTCCCCGAGTTGAACTATGAATTCGCCGGTACGACACCTGAACATGTTGCGGCTGCACTTGCTGTTACAGTGGGTTCAGATTTATCCGAGATTGGTGCTGTTCGTGACGTGACCCTGTCGCGCCTTGGCAAGTCCATCGAGGTCCTGGTCAAAGCCCAGACCTTCGCACGCACCCTCGCCAAGAAAATCCTTGACCCGGCCGTTGGCTACAACCTCCGTGAAGAAGAACTCGAAGACGGGCTCAGGGTACACGCATACGACCGACACGGCAAGCACCTCGCTTCGGCCTGGTTCCAGAACCAAGAAAATCAGTTGACACCGGTCAATACGGACACCAACGAAGAAGAAGAGGACGAGGGCCTCAAGCAAGCGCTCTACGACCACGCCAAGAAGTTCAGCGGCAAGAACATCAAGAAGACCGAGCTTCCTGGGGCTACCCACAAGCCGAGTCAACAGCAGGGCCCACAAGAGCCCACAGCGCCAACCAAGCAGCCCAAGATGACGAAGCCCAAGCTCCCCAAGGTGCCAGCCCTCAAGGTCGAGAAGTCTGAAGCCGCCAAAGAGTGCCCCATTTGTGGCGGTACCCAGTTCCAGGGCGGCAAGTTCCGTGGGTGTTTGTGCCACCGAGACCTGGCCAAGCACGTCAAAGCGACCTCGTACTCCGACGGCGTGGTACTCGAATTTAGCTCACGCGAGGCCTTCGTGGCATTCCGCAAGATTTTGAAGGACTGAACCATGCAAGGCAAATGGCAGAACCGCCAGATTTTCAAGGACACCCACAAGGACGACCTTGAACGCCGCGCCGCGCTCAAAGAGTTCGAGGATGGCATGCCACGCAAGCAGGCCGAAGATACAGCCTACCAGGAATACTTGACTGAGCACCACTCGGCCGCTGCGGCGCACCACCTGAGAGGTCTTCGTGCAGCCCAGGCCTCGGGTGACATCGACGAGGCCCGAATCCACGGTGAGGCTTACCACCAGCACATGACCAAGCTCGGCCATGACTCCATGGACCAAGTCCCCGAGTCCATCGCCAAGCTCGTCGAAGACGAAGGTAAGCCCCGGCACTACAAATTCAAGGCCCATGCGGCTGATGCGCTTTTGATGAAGGAGGACTCCGATGGCGAACCTGAAGACCAAAAGACTGTGGGATGAGGCCTGGTCGAAGCTGAGCAACTTCTTTTTCACGCCCAGTGCATTTGTTGAGTCGCCGTTCGGTGCGGGGCCCGTGGAAATCACGGAGCCCCTGACGCTGTACGTCGAAACGACTGGCAATGATGGCAATCCAGGGACAGCAGACCGGCCCTTTGCGACTATCCAGGCCGCATTCAACTCGTTGCTTAGCAAGTCACTCCTCGCCAAGGTCACCATCTTGGTAGGGGCCGGAAGCTTTAGTGCGTTCAGTATCGACTACAACCTCCTGAAGATGCCATTTGGTAGCGTAAACTCCGACAACAACTACGGCGTCAATATCGAAGGTACGCTCGTTCCCGCTACGCTCACTACAGGTACGACAACAGGTAATGTTGGTGCGTCAGGCTCGGCAGTCGTCGACCTCGCAGGCGTCTTGACCGATGCGACACAGACCTGGACGGTAGACCAACTGAAAGGCAAGTTTATCCGCTTTGGCGGGCTCGCCAATAGCGTCTACCCGATTATTTCTAACACGGCGACGACGCTGACCTACGCCATTAACGGCACGTTCAACAACACCGCTTACGAAATCCTTGAGCACGGTACTAACATTGATACCGGCTCGGTGACCCCTTTTGCGTCTTCAATTACTGCCGATCAGTTCAGGGTGATTTTGGCTAACGCCCCCAACTTTCGTACGACGAACACCAATGAGGTGCGGTTCCTGAACATCACCAGCCCCTCTGGCACGAACGCCAAGGCGGTCTTGCTGTATGGAACCGTCGCGATGGCAAGCTGTCGCCTCTATAAGAGCGCTGTCGCCTCTACACCGGCCATCCACATGTCCGGCATCCGACCGACCTTGCTTCGGTCCGTTGTGCAGGTCGAGGCAACGAACGCAATCGGGATTCAGGCGACCGGCGAATTGATTGGCGGCATAGTCAACTCTTGCCTCGTGAACACGAATAGCACCAACAACACGCTCGGAATAAACACCCTGAACGCCAATACCCCCTCGGTGCTGAATTTGTCCAGCACTACCATTTATGGGTTTGCGACCGGCCTGACGGCTTCGTGCCCCGCCCAAATCAATGGCGGCCAGGCACTCAGATTCCTGAACTGCACGACAGCAATATCTATTGGCGGCCAGACAAACATCCACCACAGTAGCGCCGCCGTCATCGGGTACTTCAACACTTGTGGAACCATCGCTTCTATTGCGGGGCCGTTTTTCTTGCATCTGGCAACGGGT
>CALMSM010000142.1 GCA_937872425.1 uncultured Candidatus Saccharibacteria bacterium | reverse complement strand
ATAATATTAGTATATTACCATAAAATTAAAATAAATCAATGCTTTAGATGCTACGAGCGTGGTCTACTATGCCTCGGAATATGACGGCGCCGAATGGGTTTTGGCCGTTACCACGCCTCCAGCCCTCATGCTGCTCTGTAATGATGGCTCGTTCGGGATGTGGCATCATGCCGAGTACAACGCCCGATGGGTCGCAGATAGCTGTGATGCCGCCGAGTGACCCATTTGGATCATCTGGGTATGATGCTGCGCCACCGTCTGGGCCCACATACTTCAAGACAACCTGACTATCCGGGATGATGAGACCTGGGGCTACCAATCGACCTTCTCCGTTGGCAACAGGGAGCGACTGTGTAGTACCTTCGTACTCGACAGTGATATATTTGCAGGCTGATTTCCCTACTTCAACCTGCGGCCAGCGGCACTCAAATTTCGCACTTTGATTGTGGATAAGCGATAACTGTTTTTTAGAAGAAGGATCGATGTTGCCTGTTGGCAGTACTCCTGCCTCTACCAACACCTGGAAGCCGTTGCAGATGCCAACAACTGGCTTACCAAGCGCTACGAACGCGTTGAGGTCTTCGGCGTAGCGTTCACGGAGCTTTGCTCCCAAAATGGCTCCAGAGCGTATCGCATCACCGTGACTGAACCCGCCGGATAGGCCCAAGATGTCAAATTCCGACAGTCTCACCTGCCCGCTATCCAGCTCGGATATATGGACTTGTGCCGTTTCCGCACCAGCCATTTCGAATGCATGTGCGGTTTCTAGGTTACAGTTGATACCTTCGTCCATCAATATTAGTGCGCGTGGGTTGCTCATGCGAATACCTCTGCGATGGGTTGTTGCCATGCTGTGAGCAAGTCATCTACGGAGATGGTTTCGTGGCCGCTGGCATCGATGGACTTATCGGCTTTTGTTTTGCCGATGATCTGGTGCGGCGTATCCGCAAACAATGCTTCGGCTGTAGCTTCGTTGGCTACTTCTAAGACGAAGCAGCCGGCGGTTTCATTCAGAAGCGCATCCATGTCACCGATATATAAGTCTGCGCCACAGTCTCCGCCAATTAACATCTCAGTAACGGCCGTGATGGCGCCGCCTTCTTTGACGCTCTTTGCTGAGAACACAAAACCTCGTTGCGCTGCCTTGTGTACGGCTTGCGCCGTCTTGTGAAATACGCTCATGTCCATGTCGGGCATAACTGCACTCGCGCCACCGAACTCATCATAGTAGATTGAGCCGCCCATGGCCTCAATATCCTGCTGGCCGACGAGCACTAACGTAGAGCCAATTTCTTTTACATCGCTACTCAATGTTTGGCGAACATTCGGCAATTTACCTGCTACGGTTATGGTGAGGTTGTATGGACTCTCCAGGACCCCACCGTCAGGGAACTTGAATGTTGAAGATAGACTGTCCTTGCCGGATATAATTGGTGAATGAAACTCATCCACGCAGTCCATAAGGGCATCTATCGATAGGTCGATACCGCCGAGCACTCTTGGCGTGGGCGATGCTGATATGTAGTTGTTTACCACCACCATGTCATCAGGGTTCCCACCTGCGGCGACATAGTTGGATACAGCTTCGGCATAGACCCATTTGGTGCCCCGAACAGGATCGAGCTCAGTCAATGTTGGGTTTGTGCCGTGAGCTTGGACGACAGCGTAAGACTTGCCAAGTATTGGCGTCATAACAACGGCATCGTTGCGGCCATGCCCACCGACGCCATCATATGGTTTGAGTGCACTTGTTCCCTGCACTTCATGGTCGTATTGTCTGACGATGGGCTCGGTCGAGGTGACATTGCCGTTACGGAGTACTTTTGTGAGTGCGTTAGTCAGGCTAGTCTGTATCGGAGTTGTCTCTTCGATTACTGGTGGAATCCATTCGGCTACCAGTGGTTCGAGTGGCACACCGTTTTTAATAAAGTCGTACCCTAGTTCTATAACTGTCTCGCCCTGATGCATTACATGCAGTGTTGGCTCTTGACCTTTGGGGCTGCCAAACGTGCCCAAGAAATCACAATTTGTGCCGTGTTTTGCAAAAATTGCTGCTATTTGCTCGAAGTTTTCTGGGTCAACGGCAAGGACTGACCTTTCCTGAGACTCACTGACATAGATTTCCCATGCACTCAAGCCTTCGTACTTCAATGGGGCGTTGGCCAGCTCAATTGATACACCAATGTCCTCGCCGATTTCGCCAATGGCGGATGCAAATCCTGCAGCACCGCAGTCAGTCATGGCACGTATGAGGCCGAGCTCGCTGGCTTCGCCGATGGCGTCAAACATTTTCTTTTCTTCGATTGCATTGCCAATCTGCACCGCACCAGAGTGCAGTGTTGCCGTGTTGCCGTCGGCGCTTTCTGAGGAGAATGTAGCACCGTGTATGCCGTCACGACCTGTCTTACCGCCGACCGCAAGTACCAAGTCGCCGCGCTCAGGCACGCCTTTTTCGGCGTTTTCTTCAGGCATTATGCCCATCGAACCCACCAGTACAGCGCCCTTGCCGCGTAGCCGTACATCAGTATGGAACGATACGTCATTGGTCGGTACTCCCATGCGGTTACCATAATCGCGAACACCATCAACACTGCGCCGTAGTAGATGTTTTGGACTATGGCAGCCACCCGGTACGTCAGCATCTGGCAGATCGAGTGGTCCCAGGAACTGTATATGTATTGAATTAATGATTTTGGCACCTTTGCCGGTTGCGACGATATCACGAAGTACACCGCCAGTGCCTGTTGCGGCGCCACCGTAAGGTTCGAGGTTCATTGGGCTGTTATGTGTTTCGAGTTTGATACAGAGTGCTTGGCCATCATAAAATGCCCATACTCCAGAGTTGTCATGAAAAGCCGATAGCACGCCACGCTCCTCAAAATATGGCCGGGAACGATCCTTGATGCGCGAGAAGAACCCAGGCTTGAGTTCGCCATTTGCGTCGATAACTTCGGCAGCAAATGTCTTGTGACAACAATGCTCGCTCCAGTGTGCTCCGGCTATTGCTTCTAGCTCTACATCTGTAAGCGGGCGGCCGAGTCGTTCTGATTCGCCCTTGAGTGCTTGCATTTCTCTGAGGTTGAGGGCTAGCTTACGGTCTTTTGACAGTTTCGTCAGAGCTTCGTCATCGTATGATGACAAATCAAATCGTTGCACAGGCTCTGCTTGCCCACGGACCTCCAGGGTAGTAGGTGCTTCGCGGCGAATTTGGTCAACCGTTGGGTTGGCAAGCTGAGCTTCAGCTTTTTCCAGCGTGCTTTCGTCAACATCTTCGGCAAAACGGTATTCTGTTGCTGTTTGCACTGCATCGGGCGTGATTCCCAGCACGCCAAAAATCTTCATAATTGGATCAACGTCTGGGTCCATCACGCCTGGCTGTGGCGCACGTTCTATGATGTTTGGGTTGTCCCAGTCCGTACGTGGTTCTGTGAGCGCCTGCTGTGTTACGGAATCGGCCAAGAGGGCGGTGACCTGGCTCAGCATCTCCTCTGGCAATCCCTCTATGTAGTATTCTTTAACCACCTCTACTTGAGCTGTTTTGAGCCCTAGCTGGTGGGCGACATGCTGGGCTTCTGGATTCTCAAATCCAGGCTTACCCTCAACGCGAACTTGTGTGATGGCTCCCATTTACAGTCATTATGACAAACCATTCGGCAATCCCAAAGCATAAACGATATTAATGAACTCGAAGCAAGGGTCGAGGTCGATAGACGTTGATTTATTTGGCGTCAGCAAGCTGTTGTACGATGGCCTTGGCGTCAAGCTTTTTGAATAAGTGAGTGCCGAGCTCTACTGGTTGTCCTACAGGAATTTGTGTGTAACTCCACGACCCTTTGGTCGATTGATAATCCCCCGAGAGGACGGTTAGTCCTTCTGGAGTTGTTTGCTGGACAATCGTACCAGCAATATTGTCAGAATATCCGAGAAGTTGGTGAACTTTTTGACTTGTGCTAGGCATGAACGGTGTGAATAAGCGCGATAAGTTATCAACTGCGACCAGGCTCGTGTAGAGGGTGTTTGCTGTTGTCGCGGGGTCTGTTTTTGCCGTTTTCCACGGCTCAAACTCATTAATGTATCTGTTCGCTTCGACGCACAGCTGTAGTACGCGTCGTGATGCAATAGCAAATCGTGTCTCACGAAGTGCTTCCCCGGCTTCGTCGTATGTGGTTGCTATTTTATCAAAGAGCTCCCTGGAGCTTTGTGGGAGCTCATCCGGGTCAACTTGTGGTACTTCGCCATCAAAGTTAGCAACCGTTAGCTTGAGAACACGTTGCACCAGATTACCCCATTTGGACAGTAACTCTTCGTTATTGATCGTTACGAGTTCTTCGGGGTTGAAGACTTTGTCGCGTGTTTCGGGGCCATTATTGAGTAAGTAAAAGCGCAGTGGGTCTGGGCCAACTACATCGATGAGGTCACGGATATAGAGCGTGTTCCCGTGGCTGCTACTAAACTTCTGATCACCA
>CALMSM010000141.1 GCA_937872425.1 uncultured Candidatus Saccharibacteria bacterium | reverse complement strand
CAAGCAATGCTCCTACTGGCAGTCGTTCGTCACTGCCAAGTGAAAAGGTTAACACCGCCATTACCGTTGTCGCAAGTGCGCTAAATATGTTGACGAGCAAAACATCACGACGTCGCATACCTTTTGCCAACAACAGTCCAAAGTCACCAACTTCTTGAGGTAGTTCGTGCGCAGCTACCGCTAATGTCGTCACGATGCCTGTTGGCACACTGACCAAGAATGCTGCTGCGATTGCCACGCCATCCATGGCGTTATGAATCGTATCGCCAGCTACAATTAGTCCAATGGTCGGGTCAGAGTGCTTGCCGGGGTGTTGATGATGGTGGTGAAACCAGTGCAAAAAACGTTCAGCCAAAAAGAATATCAACACGCCAGCAAGTGTGGCCATCATGACCGTGTCGACTGATGCAGCTTCGACGCCTTCTTTGAGCAAGTCCAAAAACACCGCTGCGAGCAACGCGCCAGCTGCAAATGGCATGGCATAGTCTGCAAGTTTTTGTGCAGTCTTTTTACGACTAAGCAGCAAGATGCCACCCGCCAAAGAAATAATGCCACCGATTAAAGAATAAAATATAACCAGTCCGTATGTTGCCATCTAAAAAATAATCCTTGTTTACTTAACTAAATCGTAGCTGCAATCATGTAATACTGCAACTTTGTCGCAATTATGATACTATATGCAATATGATAGCATCCAGCACTATTTTTGCATCAATCGTTCAGGGCAATGGCTACAGTCTGACAAAACCACGTCGTGTTGTCTTTGAGTCCTTGAGCAGCCACGAAAGCATGACTATGGGCGAGCTGGTCAAAGATGTTGCATCGGCGTGTAATCGTGCCAGCGTGTACCGTACTATTGAGTTATTCGAACAGCTCAACATCGTACAGCGCGTTCCTATTGGCTGGAAGTACAAACTCGAGCTCAGCAATATATTCCGGGGGCACCACCACCACGCTATTTGTATCAAGTGTGAACGAATCATGGAATTCAACGAAACACCTGAGATTGAGACTGCGCTCTACCAACTTGCTGCGCATCTTGACTTTAGAATTACCGAACATAGTCTAGAGCTCCAAGGCTATTGCAAGAGCTGCAAACAATCGGCCACTACATAAACAATGACCCCGGGCGATTGCCCAGGGTCTACGGAAGCCTCACACTTCCATATTCAGCTTATGCCTTGCGTTTGTCTTTTGCAAGTTTCTGACCTGTGATTTTTGTCACGTTCTCAGGCTTGCAACCAGCATTAGGTCTGCAAATCATGGTATACTAACTGCCTAAATGGAACAGTCATTGCTTGTCATCCAAATTCTGCTTCTCGTTGCCGCTTCTGGCATGTGTTCGGGGCTCAACGTTTCGTTGCTGAGCCTACAAACCAGAGATTTAGAACGCAAAGCATCACTTGGTAACACTGATGCCAAAAAAGTCTTGCCGCTCCGGCGGAATAGCCACCTCACTTTGGTTAGCCTACTTTTTGTGAACGTTGCAGTTGTATCAGCCA
>CALMSM010000140.1 GCA_937872425.1 uncultured Candidatus Saccharibacteria bacterium | reverse complement strand
GCCTGATACAAGATTCTGCAAAAGCGGGGTCGTGATCACGGTAGAGGCAACCGACGCGCTACCCGTCGCACAGGTGGCGGTTTTATCGCTGGGGTTGTCCTGGTCGTCAATCAGCCAAATGGTGACAACCACACTGGCCGGGCTGCGGCCCGCGGGCACTGTGACGCCATAGGCCACGCGCTCAGATGGGCCCTGGATAACTGGACTTTCAGGTAATTCTCTACTGATCGCCATAGAATTGCTCGGTAAAAATAATATTGCGCTCTAATTCGGTGAGCGTTCCGCGCGCAATTTCGATAAATCCTGTGCCGCGCTCCCGTTCAGTGAATGTATAGCCAGCGGTATAGAAAGCGCTGTCGCTAGGCGCTATCCACGCCAACACCCGCCACAATCGGAGCGTACTTTGTACGCTGGAAACCGTTCTACGCCGCGCCTGTTGTGCGGCGAGTAAACCAATCTGTGCCTGAATTCGTTCATTACGCGTGGCTGATGTGACTGGCGCGGACCGCAATTCGCGCCGCATCAACCGAAGCATGTAATTGGCCTCGGTGGTGGTGGCTGCTCGCTGCCATAATGCGCGCTGGCTGGCTGATTGATTCCCCGTTGGCCGCACTATACGCAGATTTGCCAGCGTCGTTGTTTCGCTGGCCGGGTCTTTACGCCACGGACGACGGCGAAGAAGAACGTTGGCCTGGATGGTAGCGTTATTGCGACTGCGCGCGGCGTCTGACGCCTGCTGTACACCTATTTGCCGTTCATAGCGCGTTTGTAACGCGCTGTCTGGCTGCGCTACGGGTATATCTCTGACCGGGAAGCGCCGCCAGCGTAGGCTGTTGGCTTGGATTGTGACTAGGTTGCGCCGTAAAACTGCATCAGACGCCGCGCGCGAAACGATGAGCCGAGCGCGTTCGTTGGCAATTGCCGTTGTTTCGCTGGCCGGGTCTTTTATTTGCCACGGTCGCCAACTCTGACGGCGCGAGATCGGCATTTACATCATTCCTCGAACTTTAATTTCGCTCTGCAATTTACGGTAGCCGGCGCGGTTACTTCAATGCCAACGCGCCCAGACCCTTGCAGAATCACCTCCTGGCCCAGCGGATAAATCACTTCATAGCCCTGTTGCGGGTGACATTCGATCACATCTACCACGTTCCCCGCGGTCGGTTCTGCCGTGGCCGTGTGCTGCGCTGATGTCTGGATTGTTTCGCCCACCGACCCGTCAAGGGCAACGGGCGTCAAGCTGGTCATAGTGCCCGCGCTGGTCTGGCGCAACAGGCGCACTTGCACCGGCTCCGCGGTGACGGATGTCCCGTCAAAGAAGATACCCCAGCCCAGGATCGCCACGCGGTGGTTAGCCGCTGCGGTGATTTGAATTACAGTCTTTGCGGTCGCCGCGCTTAATGCCACTTCTTGCGTTTGCGCGATTGCATTTAGTCTAGCCATTGTTAAATCCTTAGATATGGTAAAGGTAAGGTCATGGATCTTACCGGTCGAATGTTCGGTCGTGATCGTTCGGTTGCGCCTGGTGGGGCAATGGCAAAGCTGGCCGTCCACCACTGTTCGGAAACATTTAGGGTGGCCGTTCCGCTGGCTTCGGTGCCCGCGGTTGCCAGTGTCTTGTACCAGACGCCCACCGCGCCCGCTGATGTGCCAAAAATCTCATCTAGTAAAGTCCATCCGCTACCCGACATTGCCCCAAATGGAATGGTTGATGTCGCGTTTTGGTCGGTGATACATACTCGGATCCCCAGGCAATCATTCAGCGTTGTTGTCATCGCGGGGAAGGTTGCCGTGCCCCCACTCCCATTATTGCTGGCAGGGGAAACGTGGATCCCGTTGTGCCCTGTGACGGAAAAGGATTGATGCACTTGCCGTTCAGCACTGCTTAGCGTGATGCTATAGTTAGACTCCCCGCCTGCACTGGCCTTGTACGCCACAACAGCCGTCGCAACGGTCTGGAATGCCTCATCACTGTATAGCTTAGTAAAGCCAGCGGGGAAGGTGGACACCTGGCCGTTGGCGTCGCTGCCCATCGGGATAAAGATTAGATCCCCAGCTGGGGCAGTAGTGGGAACCGTAACAACCGTAGTTGTTTCATTCCCACTACTCGCCCCCTTCTGGTTGCCCGTCTGTATCGTTGGTGCTGCCATTAGTACGCGCTCAGTACGCCTGTTACAGTGATTGCGCCACTGGTCCACGCGCTAATTCTGGCGCGCAGTTGGGCCATACCCGTAACGTCTGCCACGTAGATCCCGTCAGCGGTTGCCGTGGTCGCCGCGGTGCCACTGGTAACACCGATGAACTTGATTGCTACCCAGTTCGTACCGTCGATTGTGACTTCAAACGTGATCGTTGCTGTGGTGATACCGACGATCTGAATCGCCGCTATTTTGAAAATCCCGTTGCCGTCCTGCACCGCCATCGTCGTACCGTTGCCCGTGGCAACCGCCGCGGATTGCATGACTGCTTGCTTGAAATCGCCTGGACTCGCCATAGTCGCCCCTTAACTGGTCGTTACGCTGTGCCAGTCACCGGTAGCAGATGTGGACGCCGTTTTGATGTACTTGACCACACTGCCCGCGGCAACGCGCGTGTACTCGCTGCCAAGGGGCGCAATGGCCCAGTCACCCACCGCGCCGTCAATCGCCGCTGCCCCACACCAGACCCAGGGAAAGACCGTGATCCCCCCCTGGCGCTTGATGGGTTGATCTGGAATAAAACCCGCCATAATCCCCCCTTATTTGCGTGTGTAGGTGATGTAAACGCCGTAGAGATACGCGGCGTCTGAAGTGTGTGCGCCCAGTGTCAACTGCGCACTGAGCGTAAGCGGAAGCGTGGGGATGCTGGCCGCGACAATCGTCGCGGTATACTCTGCTACGGTTGTTCCGGTGATCGCGCCTGTGGCCACGGTGCGCTTGGTGCCGCCCACGTTAAAAAAGTAATCGCCCGAAATCGTCGGGGTGTTGGTGGCCCCGGCCATCGCTGCGAGGAACTTGATCACAATCGGATTGCTCGGATCGAGGTCAGGCGGCAACGGGGTTTGGAACGTGAGCAAATCGCTATTGCTCGCGGCCCAGTTGACCCGTAGCGCGCTATCTGTTGCCCCGTTCACCGCCTCTAAAATCGGCGTGGTATCGCTGGCCAACAGACCGCCATTGGCGGCAATATTCATGGTTGCGTTGCTGGACAACTCGCGCAACGAACCCAGCGGAATGGCGATAAACCCTGTTCGCGATAACGGCCCGTCAAGCTGGCGCCAGTTTGAATCCTGATATTCTTGTGTCATAGTAGAGATCCTTTACAGCGTCGCGCTGTGGGTGATAATGGCGTGCGCCTTTTCGTTTTGCACAACGAAGCTGTACTCGCCCTTTACGCTGTTGACGGTGTAATACCCTTGCGGCTCAAACTTGCGGACACCGAACGGATCAACAGTCACCCAGCCGCATTTGTCAGTATCGAGGATGTGTAACTTGGTCGGTGGTGCCATCCAGTCAATCATCACCTCAACCTGACCCACTGGCGTGTTGATGTATTTGATCGTGCCGCCGCCTGTGTCCTCACTGCGCGGTACCTCAACAAACCCCTCATAGAAGCTGTTGATCTTTGTGGCTGCCCAGGGGGAACAGTCGATCAAGTCGGGGGCGCCGCCCGCGGTGTAAATGGCGCGCAACTGGGTTTCAATCGCCGCGCGGGTCAAGGCTGTCGAGGTGTCGCCGGCCAAGTTGGTTGTGATATAGGTACTCAGACCGCCCGCCATGCCCGCTACCGAATCGCTGGGGGCTTGGCGCTTGCCATAGTAGGCCATGTTCGCCAAGAGTAGCGTCAACTGGCCCGCCTTGCCCTTCGTGCCAATGCCTTTCGACCCGCCGATCAACTTGGCGAGGTGATAGGCCATTGTGTCCTCTACGCCATAATCTTTGGCCTTCATTTGGTCGTCATTGACACGGATCGACTCTTCGAGCGTTTGCACGTAGTTGTAGGGGGCAGTCATCAGCGTGGTATTGCCAATGGTGTAGTTGGCCCCAGTCCGTTGCGCAATGCTGCGGATGGTCAAAACTACGTTGTCCGCGTGGGTGGCCGCGGTGGTGCCGCCCTGCGCGCGGATAACGGTCAGCGTGTTATTGCTCACGCTATCTACGATCACGAGTTCGCTTTCTGCCTCAACCACATGGCCGGCGTGGAAGTAAGAGCCGTTGTCAACCACGAAACTTGTCTGGCTGGCATTGACCGACCCGTTCAGCGCGTCGGTTAGGGGACTCATTGAATCCTCCAACCACTCTATCTTTTTGCTGGCGCCGGGAGGCCAGTTAACGAAGTCGAATTTATCTTCGCCGCTCATCCACAGCCGTTTGAGCAGTGGCGCGACGGTCCAATCTAGCAAGCCGATCATCTCAGAGATGACACGCCGCTGAATGGTAGGATCTGTGTACGGGGTGCGTACTGTTGCCATTGTCTATTCCTTATCGAATTAGAAGTTTGGCAAGTTCAAGCGGATTACCTTTGGCCTTCTTAAACTTTGCCTCGTCGGATGCGTCGGACTCGTGCGGTTTGCCGCCGCCCAAATCCACTCGGTTCGCCTTGGCGCGTTCTGCGGCCTTGTCGGTTCGTGCCTTCACTTGCTCGTCAATTTGCTTTTCTTTCCAGTCGGCAACCAGTAGGGCGAGGTCGTCCGGCGTTTCAGCTTGGTTGAGATGTTCAAGCGGCACGCCAGTTTTGATAGAGAGGGCTGAAATGCGTTCAAAGCGCTGTTGGGCCAACATATTGCTTTCAATCTGCTGGCGTAGCGTCATCACTTCGCGTTCGGCCATCTCTGCGCGGTACTGGGCTTTCTGGAAGTCGTCCATGTTCGCCATAGCTGCCTGCTGCGCTCGCAACTCGGCTTGCTGGGCTTGTTGTTGGGCAAAAGCGGCCTGGCGTTTTAGTTCTGCCATCTGGCGGCCTTGCTCACTGCGTAGGCGTTGGATCTCTTTTTCCAAGTCGGTGGCCTGTGGCGCCGCTTGGCTGTCTGGGGACTGGGAACCATTGAGGGCCGTGCTCGTCTCCGAGGCGGTGCCTGTCGTGGTCGTTTCGTCTGCCATAGTTGGGTAAAACTCCTGTGAGAAATGGGAAATAAAAAAGGGCGAACCATTGGCCGCCCCCGTTGTAGGTTGCGGCGAATAGTTCGCCCTGGTTGAACAAGACTTATTTGATTGTGGTAACTCGCTTGCGGCTGATCACGGTGTGCGTAGGCATCCACCTACACATTGACCGCAATCGGGAATTGAACCCCGCTTGCCATGCCACTTAGTTTTACAAGAGCAAGTTACTTTCTGACTTTCTCCCTACGCTTTACCAAAACAGAAATATCGTAGGGGATGTCTAAATAATCTTCTAGGTGCCCTAGCAAGACTATGACAACTTCCCGTAAACCTGTCAAGAGAATGCGGGTTTTTTGGTCGTTCATCGCTTCCACGTTTTGAGCTTGTCAGGTCCGATTGCGTCCCCAGCGTGCATCCACGACAAATCAATGTTCTGTGGGCGCCACTGGCGAAGCTGGTTAAATGAATCCGGCTGCACAAAGAGATCCTCACTCAGCCCGCGCCCCTCCACCTTGGCGTGTGATAGTGGCCCCGGTCCTGTGCCGCCTCCACCGCCTCCATAGCCGCCCGAATAGCCTCCACCGTAGCCGTATCGAGAACTATACGTTCCATGTCCACCAGAATAACCGGCGTATCCTTTTCTGGCGTAACTCCCACCTCTACTGTCGTTTCCATACCACCAGTCAAAGAACTGGGTAAGGGCTGGATGCTCATTAAAAAACGCCCTCTTTTGATTTTTATCGAATCCACTTTTGTATTCTCCAAAGACTTTCCAAATGTCGTCGCCAAACATCTTCTGCGCGGCTGCGTAATCCTTGCCGAAGTCGTATTTAATCCCCTCGCCGGGCGCCTGTTCGCCCCGTTCAGAGGGTCGCCCATTTACCCATGCGTTCAAAAGTTTCGCGGTGGGGTGCTCATCAAAGTAAGCAGATCGCGCCGCCTTCTCTTCG